>JAYTZD010000325.1:0-13341 GCA_043742065.1 Oscillatoriales bacterium | reverse complement strand
ATCTAATATTAATTCCCATGCCTTGCAGGACTACCAGCTATTTTTTTGCTCAATTGAGGCGATCGCACGTTAGAATGTTTCCATCAAATCTTTTTCCTCAACATAAACATCTCGCAACTGTTGCAGCGCCACAGCAGAAATTACCGATTTCACCGTACCCACCAACACACCCCACTGAAACAAACTGTCCACCGAAACAGCCTCTTTAAAGTTGTAAGTATAAAACTGAGTCCAAAATGCTGGTGCCTGCTTGCCTTTCCAGCGTTTGTACCATGCGAGATAATCTGGAAGTACGGGGGGATTCACTTCCACAATTGGGGGGAAATCGGCATAGCTAAGGAAGCGACTCAGGCCTTTTGCATGAACATACACCATGTTGTGACAACATTCGATGCGATAAATCAGTTCTGGCGAGATGTTGAACAGTAGTGCTACAGTTTCTTCAGTCACAAATCTCGATCGCGGATTGACAACCGAAGACTTATGAATAATTTTAGATGCGGCGATCGAGGAGGATCTTGACTGACTTTCATATATCATAGTAGTTACAGACCCTGGTGGTACGTCAATTTTTTAGACACACTGATTATAAAACGCAATTGCATTATTGTCAGGTATTTTAAAACTTTATTAAGATTGTAAGCATCAATAGACAATGGTAGTATCATATAGTCATCAGGGTAAACTGAGAGAATTATTGCGCTCGTCAAAAAATGGAGAGTCTGAATGCAACTGGCAGAGAGACACATCATTAAATCCACAGAAAATCGTTTCGCCCCGATCGATGGATTAGCCTTTCAATCTAAAAATCTTTACAACGCCGCTAACTACGTTATTCGCCAAAACTTCCTATACGGATGGGGATATCTCAATTACAACAAAATGGCTCAGTTGATGAAATCTCATCAAGCATATAAGGCGTTACCAGCTAAAGTAAGTCAACAAATATTAATGAGATTGGACAAGAATTGGCAAGGGTTTTTTGCAGCCATTAAAGCTTACCAAAATGACCCGAAAAAATTTATTGGGCGTCCAAAAACACCCAAGTACAAAGATAAAATCAAAGGACGAAACATTCTCATTTATACAATTCAGGCGATTAGTAGCAAGCAATTGAAGAAAGGAATTATCCAGCTTTCCGGGACTAATATTTTAATTAAAACACACGTAAACCCAGAGCAAATTTGTCAAGTTAGATTGGTTCCCAAATGCGATTCCTATGTAATAGAGGTGATTTACAATGCTTGTACTGAGCGTAGTCGAAGTGAACCGGAGTCCACCGTCAATGAAAACCAAAAAGAATTAGTAGCTAGTCTTGATTTAGGGTTAAATAATTTAGTGGCGTTAACTTCAAATCAGCCGGGATTTGTCCCTTTACTGATTAACGGGCGACCACTGAAATCAATTAATCAATTCTACAACAAGCGTAAAGGGAAGCTACAATCTCAATTAAAAGGTCTGCGTAAAACCTCATCACGCATTCAGCGCCTAACTCGTTGTCGCCATCAAAAAGTCGATAATTACTTGCACTCATCCAGTCGGCTGATCGTCAATCTGATCGCATCACGAAAAATTGGGACGCTAGTAATTGGCAAAAATGCACAATGGAAAAACGAGATTGATTTAGGAAAGAAAACCAATCAAAACTTTGTAAACGTTCCTCATGCTCGACTAATTGAAATGTTGAAATACAAAGCTGAATTGATGGGAATAAAAGTGATGATGCATGAGGAATCATATACCTCCAAAGCTAACTTCCTGAATTTAGACCCGATTCCTGTGTACGGGGATACAGGCGCCGATGATGTCGAATTTAGTGGCAAACGAATTAAGAGAGGATTATATAAAACATCGGGCGGTCGATTAATTAACGCCGATGTTAACGGGTCTTACAATATATTGAGAAAAGCAATCCCAAATGCGTTTAGCAATGGGATAGAGAGCTGCGTAGTTCAGCCCAGGCGGGTTAATCCGCTCGAAGTAAAAAAGAAAGGGGAGGGACTTCATGCCTCCCACGTTATGTAATAGATGACTATACTTTTACAAGCTATACAGCACAATTACGACCTATGCTAGGCGATCGGAAATATCAATGGTTGACTTTACCGCAATCCACAAATTAGCGCGGGCTTTTGGTGTGATGATTGAAGATGTAGTGGAAATCATCAAAGAATGAGTTAAGTCGATCGCCACCAAATGCGATCGCCTATCATAAAAATAACCCCTTGCCGCCTGAAATTAGGAGAACCCTCAAATGTCAGATCCGATTACCTTGGGCTTACTTTTCACAGTCGCTTGGCAAGGCATTCTGGGCACTCAAGTTAATGATGCACTCAATCATGCTTGTTTGACCGGGATAAAAAAGATATCACGAAACGGAAAAATTGTCAATCACGATTTAGAAAAAGCGCTGAAAACATCTTTCCTGAAAGCTCAGCAACAAATCGCCTCAGAATGCAAACAGGAAATCGACCCGAAAAATAGCGCTAACCGAGACAGTTTTGCCTATTCGCTACAAGACAGGCGTAGGGATTTTGATTGGTTGAAACAAAAGCTCGAACAGCTCAAATTAGAATTAGAACAAGTCGCTCAACAAACAGTCCCATCTGGGATTCCCATTGCAGGTTTAGATGAGATAGAATTGCTGCTGACTTCCGCAGATGAGTTAAAGCAAAATCAGGTTGAAAAACTCAAGCAAAAACTGCTGGAAGTCGCCTTAGAACATTGCGATGTCGCACCCTACAAGACAAAGTTAGAGCAAGAATTGTTTGCTTTGGTATCTGCATACTTTGCTCAGGAAATCAAGGAAAATGACAAAGTTTTTCAGATTTTTACCGGACAGAGTTTAACGCGGATCGATAGCAGAACCCAAGAGATGTATGATTGGCTTGAGGAGATAGTTGAAAAGAGCCGCATTGTTTATCAACCGATTGACTGGCAGGATATTTGCCAGCAGATTTTAGACGAGAAAGAACAGCAGCGACTTAGTAGCGATCGGCTAACTTTTGGCAACCATCAAATTGATGATGTTTACGTGCCGCTGGGATTGGTGGAACGGCACAAAGTGACTCAGCGACGCGAGGATGTTGCGGCTGAGGAAGGTTCGGATTTGTATCGAGAAAAAGAAGTTACTCAGACATTTGAACATAGCGAGTTTCTTGAGCAAGTAATCCAGCAAGGAATTAGCCCAAAAAGTAATGGCAAGCGGTTAGGAATTATTGGGGAACCGGGGGCGGGAAAAACAACGCTGTTGCGGCAGATAGCGAATTGGGTAGCGGCGGGCATTTCCGAGGCTATGGTAATTTGGGTATCCTTGGCAGATTTGCAGGGGAAGGAATTAGAAACCTATTTATTTGATAGTTGGTTGGTGGCGGCAATTAAGAGAATTGGGAAGGCTGAGGCGACGGCGGATATTAAGGATGATTTTTTAGCACAGTTTAATGCCGATCGCGTGTGGTTGGTGTTGGATGGGGCGGATGAGATGGCGGTGGGAGATGGGAATCCTTTGGCGGAAATTGAGCGGCAAATTAGGACTGGTGGCTGTATTCAAAGGGCGCGAATTGTGCTAAGTTGTCGGCAGAATGTCTGGGATGCGATCGGCTCTGCGTTGGATAGTTTTGATACTTATCGAACTCGGGAATTTTCCTATCCCGAACAAGTGGAAATGTTTATCGATAAATGGTTTGGAACCACTCCTACAAATCCCCTCAATGTAGGGGCGGTGCCCCCGTGCCCGCCCTCCACCGCCCCTACGAATCCCCTCAATGTAGGGGCGGTGCCCCGTGCCCGCCCTCCGCGCAATTACGGGAAGCATTAGCAGCATCGGGGAAAGAGCGAATTCGAGATTTAGTAAAAAATCCGCTGAGATGTTCGCTGCTGTGCGGTACTTGGCAGTCATTGGATGGGGATTTACCGGATACTAAGGCTAAACTTTATCGGCGGTTTGTGACTACTTTGTATCAGTGGAAAAAACCGCACTTGAATTGGATTCAGCAGCAGGATTTGAATGCGGCTTTGGGGAAATTGGCACTTTCAGGGATGTTAAATGAAACGTCGCGGTTTCAGTTGCCCGAAAGTGTGGGATATCGGGTGATGGGTGCATCGCAGTTTGAGTTAGCTTGTCGTTTGGGTTGGCTGAATTTAGTGGCGAGGGATGCGGAGACGCTAGAAGGGATTTATGCTTTTTACCATCCGACGTTTCAGGAATATTGTGCGGCGTTGGCGGTTGAGGATTGGCACTTTTTCTTGAATCACATTCCTAAGAATCCGCAACATCCTGATGCTAGATATCGCATTTTTGAGAAGCAGTGGAAAGAGGTTATTTTGCTGTGGTTGGGGCGTGAGGAGGTAGGGAAAGAGGAAAAGGAAGCGTTTATTAAGGCGTTGGTTAAGTTTAAGGTTGGGTGGGATAAATTTTATGGATATCGTGCATATTTTCTAGCGGCTGCGGGGATTGCTGAGTTTAAGGATTGCAGTCTTGCTGATGGGATTATGTCGCAGGTTATTAAGTGGGGATTTGGTTATTTTGATGAGGAAAAACAGGAATGGCAAACATCTCTCGATCCAATTGTCGATAGAGCAAGGGAAGTTCTGACAGAGACGGAGCGGGAAAAGGCGGGTTCCGCTTTAATCGAGTTAATCCGCAATTCAGGTAATGAATATACCCGGAGGGAAGCGACAAGAATTTTGGGGGAAATTGGCAAAAATCGCCCAGAAGCAATCGCTGCTTTAGTCGAATTAATCAATACTTCTCAGAATGAAGTTACTCGGTGGCAAGCGGCAGATATCTTGGGTAAAATTGATAAAGATAGCCCAGTAGCGATCGCAGTTTTAGCAGAGTTAATTCACACTTCTGTTGAAAAAAACACCTGGAAGCGATCGGCATATAGCTTAGGGACAATAGGCAAAGATAGCCCAGTAGCGATCGCCACTTTAGTAGAACTCATCCCCAATTCAGTTGAGAACGGTATACACCGATATTTCTACTGGTTTAACGTACCTACCTATATAATAGTGGCAGATAGCTTAGGAAAAATAGGCAAAAATAATCCAGTTGCGATCGTCGCTTTAGTAGAGTTAATCCGCACTTCAGATCATAAAGTTACTCAATGCTTCGCGGCAGAAATTTTAGGTAAGATAGACAAAGATAACCCGGTAGCGATCGAAACTTTATTGGATTCAATCCGCAACTACCGTCCTAAAGATAATCGTTATCAAGCGGCACAAAGATTAGCAACAATTGGCAAAAATAACCCGGTGGCGATCGCTGCTTTAGTCGAGTTAATTCGCACTTCACGTAATCAAGTTACCCGGTGGCGAGCGGCAGAATGCTTAGGTAAAATAGACAAAGGTAACACAGTAGCGATTTCAGCTTTAGTCGAGTTAAGCCGCAATTCCAATGAAAGGACCCGGTGGTCAGCGGTAGATAGCTTAGGTAAAATAGGCACAAATCACGATGTTGAGGTTTCCGCTTTAGTCGAGTTAATGGGTACTTCTCAGAATGCATCTCATCGGTGGGAATTGGCAAATAAATTAGAGAAAATCGGCAAAAATAACCCAGTTGCGATCGCCGCTTTAGTCGAGTTAATCCGCAATTTAGGTGATGAATATACCCGGCTTCAAGTGGCAGAATGTTTGGGAGAAATAGGCACAAATCACCCAGAAGCGATCGCCACTTTAGTCGATTTAATCCGCAATTCACGTGATGGAGATACCCGGTGTCGAGTGGCATATAGCTTAGGAAAAATAGACAAAGATAACCAACTGGCGATCGCAACTTTAATAGAGTTGATTCCTAGTTATAACCCTGAATATTCTAATTTTGACCCGGCAGATAGCTTACTGAAAATCATGAAAGGTAAACACTTCGCCACCGCAGTCTCAGGTTTGAAAAATCGCCTAACTTCGGAAATCTACAAAAAAGATTTTGGTCGGAATGAAAGATGTCACAGAGTCATCTGGGAGTGTGCCGAAAATATGACTTACCCAGAATTTCATCAAGCATGGCACACTCAACCCACCAATTCCCCGAATTCAAGCGATTAATTCCCCAACTCAAAAACCGCCTCCAAAAACAGTACATCGCCTTAATTTTGCACTCCTGTCCCTGCGAAAATGCGCTTTCATCTTTCACCCGCAAACTCGCCGACACTCACATGGGAATTCATATCGCCTGGATTACCGATACACCACTGGAATTGCCACTAACAGGTTTTGCGCCGGATGGAGATGATTTGTTGAATGCGGTGCAGAATTGGATTGGGGAGATTTAAGATGACTCGGCGATTGAAATCGTTTCCATACAAACGATGTCGGCCTGCGTGGACTGGGAGAGGATCTATGTTTTTATGATTGTGTTTCTGTTTCTGTTTCTGTTTCAAATTGAACGCTTTCATACAAAAGTGCGATCGGCAAATTAAACCCAATACTTGATAGAGTAATAATCTCCCCAGCGGTGTAAGAATAATACAGCCACATTCTGCCCTCTCCCCGACAGTAACGTTCAACAAAAATCTTTTGTGAATCAATCAAGATATACTCTTGTAAAGTCGAAATTTTCAGGTAACAAGTGAATTTTTCATCCCGATCCTTAGCACTTGTGCTGGGAGAAAGAACTTCCACAATAATTTTAGGATTCTGAATAAATGTGCGAGAATTCAAGTCTTGAGGATCGCAACTAACTATCACATCAGGGTAGTAGTAACGGCTTTGAAAACTGACTTGCAATTTCACATCTGACACGTTCATCCGACAGCCTCTGGAACGTAGATGTGGGCGCAAAGCAGTGTAAAAGTTAAGTGCAAGATCGTTATGAGGAATTGTACTACCCGTCATGGCAAAGACTTCGCCGTTGACATATTCGTGGCGAATCTCTTGTTGAGCTTCCCATTCGAGATATTCCTCAACGGTCATTTTTGGGGGTGTTTGGGAAATTGCTATCATAACAAAATGTTTGTCAATGTTACTTTGATTATAGCATTAGGCGTGGGACGATAGCCAAAACAGACCATACCTTAAAAATCCCCTTCATCTACTTGAAATACCGTCAATCCCAAGCCTCTCCACATATCAACAACTTGCTGGCGATCGTCCAACACGAACTTAATGTTATACTTGCCTTCAATATGCTGCCGATAAATTTCCTCTTTCATAATCGCATCCTTCCTCATATCTCCAGTTTTCCGCAGATAAATACCAGCATAATTAACCTCATACTGCTGCAACCATTTCTCAGTTTGAGGCTGACAATCATCGGTTCTACCCGAAACTACGATAATATTAACGCTAGACTGCCACTTGCGGATGGTATCTAAGACGGGCTGATTCGGTAAATCGCGATCGCACTTTGAAGCATCAAAAGGATTTCTACCATTCAGAAGCGATAAAGTACCATCCATATCCACAATAATTGCATCGGGCAAATCCGGGTTATATTCCGGTGGCTGAACGGGAACACGTACATATTTATTGTACATCTTCATGATCACATCTTTGCCAACAGAATTGAGTCTTTTTAAATCCCGTTTAATACATTCCTCCACCGGAACTTGCAGGAAAGAATCATTAACTTCAACAACAGCTTGACCTTTGACCAACTGTTTAATATGTTCGATATGCGGCCCAAAGTTAGTGTCATCAACAATGACGTGCTTACCACTTTCCAAAGCCATCAAAATAATCGTATCTCTCAACTGCACAATAAACTTTTCATTCGCAGGTGACCAATGAGCAGCATGAGCCATTTCTCGCAACAAATCTTTATTGCTACGAACCCATCTAGCAGGTTCAGACAGCAGCAATTCTTTCGCAAATTGAGATTTCCCAGAAGCAGGTAAACCAACAAGTACAATAACTCTTTTCATGGTAAATTGGTAATTGGTAATTGGGCATCGGGCATTGGGCTTTAGACATTGAGCCTTAGACATTAATATTCTGTTTCTAACATCCGTTAAATCCGTTAAAAAATCCGTTGCCGAACTTCATCCGTTAAATCCGTTACAAAATCCGTTGCCGAACTTCTTCTACAATCCCAGATTAATATAATCTAAACCCAATAACTCCTCTATCTTATGAATAGTAACATCGCGGAGAGCTTCTTTCACTCCCGCAACTCTGCGCGCCCGCAAGGAAAACAAAATCCCCGAATAGGGCAAATGTTTCACAGCAAATGCAAAATCTTTCTGCACTTCGATAGATTCATGCTGTCGGTAAACATCCTCAATTTCTTGAACCAAAGATTGATATTTATCCTTAACTTTTTGATACAATTCAGTCCACTCAGGGAAATAAGCTAAAAACTCTTCCCCTTCATTAGTTAAAATAATCTCGATCATCCGGCGGGTTGAAAACCCTTCTCGCAGATGGGAAATCGCGACATATTGCGGAGACTTAACTTTAACTCGGTTGAACTCAGCATCACAAATAATATATCCTTCTGAATCCATCGGGTCTAACTGCTGAGACGCTTCGACAACTTCTTTCCAGCTAGTTAAAGCATAAGATTTAACTAATTCCCATCCATATTTTTCAGCCAAAATAGTCGGCTCTGTTTCTAGCAATGTTTGAGTATTACGAACGCCGTGAAACACAATTTGATTGTTTGTTTGTTGGACAACTATTCGATTGTAAGGTGTCATCAACTCAAAGATAAAACATTGGTCGGTTTCTGACGGCAATTGATATCCCAATTCTTGCCAAACCTTCCAAAAAAGTTCGGCAAAGCTAAATCCGAAACCGTTAACTTCGCCGGCTGCGTCGGGAGTTCCGCTAGATTGCACTCTCCATTCTCCATTGTAAAAATAAAGTGCTGTCAGAGAACCATCGAGTTTTTCATACACTTTAGCAGTGTTCCAATCAATTGTAGCGGCGTGGCCTTCTCCGTAGTTAAAAAATTTGTCATAGGGATAAGAAACTATCTGCCAATCTTGGGATGAGTCTAAAATAATCCCTCGACACTGTTGGACTATTTTTTCGCCCAGCGGGGATTCTATCTGCGAGTATTTCAGACAGACGAGATGAGGATATTGCCGATCGCACGTAACCTTGATATGATAAGTTTCGGACAAAGCTTCTAATCCGTGCTGGCGTAAATACTCTTGCAGTTCCACGATGTACTCCTAAATTGCTCGCCTTCTCTATATTACATATGACTACATATTTTAGCAACTTTGTCAAGACAATATAAAAATAGTTTTTTGCTGAAAAGCTATGATTGTTTCTGTATTTTGAATTATGGTTGTACATAGGTGAATCCGATTCTATGAACAACTAGACTGTTTCAATATCAAGGAAAAAAAATGAACAAAAAATTATTACTTTTAGCGACTTCTGCGTGTTTATTGACTGCTTTAGTACCTGTATCGGTAGTTTTTGGCGTCTCGAAATCGCCTGAGCGACAACCGGAAGCACAACAACTTGCTCAAGCCGGTACTCCTGTTGCAGTAAATGAAATTTTGCCAAAGTTAAAAGGCAAAACGCAAGTACCAATTTTTATTCCCAGCAGTATTTCTGCTTCGCAAAAACTTTACTATCAAAGCACAGCGAAAGCAGATAGCTATACTATCTCAATTGGTTATACGGCAGATTGTCATGCGGGAGCTTGCAGTTTTGGGGAAATTCGATCTCAAAAAGGCGGTGAATTTACTACAAAAATGGAAGGGGTAACTAAGACGTTGAAAAACGTTCAACTTGCGGGCGGTGTGAAAGGAGTTTTTCATAATGGTTGCGGGGCTTATTGTACGGCATCGGTTGAGTGGAAAGCTCAGGGAGTTCTCTATACGGTAGCAATTAAAAATGGTCAGGAAGCTGATGTAATTAAGATTGCAAATTCGGCGATTCAAGCAGGTAAGCGTTAAAAACTTATGGAGTAGAAGCCAACTCCATAATCAATTTTATCTGTTGTGGAACAGGCATCTTGCCTGTTCTTGAAAATAGTAATAAATGCACTTTTTCCCATCTATGCCTCCACTAAAGGTGCATATGAAGATTTTATGTCATCGTGAGAGATGATGTTGGTTGATTTTTCAGCAGTTTCTAATCCCTTGCGGGCGTTTAACCAAGGCATCTCTGAGTGCGTTAATTCTGCTAAATGTTTAGCACTTAATTCTCCATAAGCATTCCAGACTTCTTCGAGTACCTCGCTCTCATCTTCGTCAAATTCTTCATTAAAATTATTGGGAGATGGAATATCGCTGTACTTATAAGCTTCATACTCATGCCAAACATCACGAACAACTGGGCCGGAAACCCAAGCTTCAATATCTTGATAAAATAGTGGCTGGCTTCTAAATACTAAACTCCAAGCTTGGGCATAATACACGAGTTTTTGCAGCTTGAGAAGAGAAATTGTATCACCGACTTCTCTCTCGACTCGGCATAAAAAGTAACGAGCTATCTCAATAGCACTTTTCATAGTTTTAGGACGATCGCAATTTGATTGATTTACTTGGCATTGTAAGCTATTTCGTGTATTTCTACCAGTTGCGATCGCAAAAATCGCAATAAAACTTTAGATCGTGATTGATTAAAGTCCCCACCTGCGGTAGGCTAGAGCAGGTGAATATATTGGCTCATTTCAAGCTCGATCTTATGTCTACAACCGCATCTGCTCCCTCACGAACCGTCCGCATCGGTTCCCGCAAAAGCCAACTCGCTCTAGTCCAAACACACTGGGTGCAAGCAGAGCTACAGAAACATTTCCCGCAACATACTTTTGAAGTCCACACGATGTCCACCCAAGGGGACATAATTCTTGATGTAGCGCTGGCTAAAATTGGTGATAAAGGACTTTTCACCAAAGAATTAGAAACGGGAATGCTGAACAATGAAACGGATTTTGCCGTTCATTCTCTGAAAGATTTGCCGACCAATTTGCCCGAAGGTTTGATTTTAGGATGTGTCACCGAACGGGAAAATCCTGCTGATGCTCTTGTGGTTCATGAAAAACATAAAGATAAGCAGCTTAACACACTACCAAAAGGTGCAGTTATTGGCACTTCTTCCCTGCGACGACTTGCTCAACTGCGCCATCATTTCCCTCATTTTGAATTTAAAGATATTCGTGGTAATCTGAATACTCGACTTGCTAAATTAGATGATGGCGGCTACGACGCGATTATTTTAGCATTTGCGGGACTGGAAAGATTGGGTATGGCCGATCGGATCCACCAAGTTATCGCTCCCGAAATCTCCCTCCACGCCGTCGGACAAGGTGCTTTGGGCATCGAATGCCGCGCCGGAGATCCAGAAATTCTCGAAATAATTAAAGCTCTGGAACACTCGGAAACTGCCCAAAGATGTCATGCTGAACGGGCATTTCTGCGGGAATTGGAGGGAGGTTGTCAAGTACCAATCGGTGTCAATACCAAAATCGAAGATGGTCAATTGACTTTGACCGGAATGGTATCTAGTTTAGATGGTCTGCGATTTGTGAAAGATACCGTTAGTGGTGGTGCAGAGAGTGCGGAACTACTGGGGATTGACCTCGCTCACCGCTTGCGTGCCCAGGGAGCAAGTGAAATTTTGGAGGAAATCTTCATCGAAGTTCAACGCGGTTCTTAAACTTCTGAAGGGTATCTATTTTTTACGGCTTTTAAACGCGACAAATCGCCTTTTGTATAATAAAATAATTGGCGATTCGCTTCTACAAAACAGGTACATTAGCAGTCTTTTTGTAGATTTTAGGTTGGAGTTTTAGATAGGACTTATCCCTCGACCTCGGAAACCCGGCTTTTTCTGGATCTGGTTGTCAAATTAATGATTTTTGCTAAGAATCGGGTTTCTCTGCGTCAGTCCAATAATTTTCAAAATACCAAGCCAAAATCTATAATCAAACAGCTACAATAAATCAGCAATCTACTTCAGGGAAAGTAAAAATATGGGCGTTCAGGAAACTAAATTAAAGCTAGAATTGGCAAAAGTTCAGCAACTTTATCGCAAAGTGCAGGCAGATCAAAAAGCTTTGCAGCAGCAATTGAAAGAGTTCAAAACTCAGACTGGCAACTTTTATGATGTAGTTGAGCAAGTTTTGCCGTCTGTAGTTTCAGTCTATGTGATGGATTGGGATACGGGAGAAGAAATTTCTTCGGGTAGTGGCTTTTTTGTAGCGCCAGATACAATTGTCACTAACTATCACGTTGTCGAAGATATTGCTGATGAAGATTATTTCTATGAAGAAGATGAAGTCGAACAGGTTTTGGTGCAAACTAATGACGGCAAGTTGAGAATGGCTGAGGTGATATTTACTGGTAATGCGGAAGAGGATTTGGCATTGCTGTTGATTACTGGTTTTGTGATCGATCCAAAGACGGGGGAACAAGTAGAATCTCCTGAAGAGTATCCTCCTTTGGAGTTGTCTTTTGATGTGAAAGTGGGTGATCAAGTAATTGCTGTGGGGAATCCTTTGGGACAGTTTTCTACTACTGTAACTCAGGGTATTGTGAGTGCAATTCGGGAACCGGATGAGTATGAGCAAGGTGAGGAAGAAGAAGACGATGTTGCTGGTGTGAAGATGCTGGAAACTGATGCGGTGATTAATCCGGGGAATTCTGGTGGGCCGTTGATTAATATGGCTGGCCAGGTGGTTGGGGTGAATATGTGGGGATTGGAGGATGCTGATAGTCTGAATTTGGCGATCGCCGCGATCGCCCTGGATGACTTTTTAGCGGGTTTTGAGGAGACTTTTGAGGATGATTCTGATGATTAGTGGGTAGTTATTGGTAGTCTGTGATTTGGGCATTTTACCAAGCCTGTAGGGGCGGGTTCACCCAGATATTTGCCACCCATTGACAAATGATCAAAACCCGCCCCCACCCACCGAAAAATTAATAATTAATTGAATTTAACGGTTGTTTAGGAATGGTAGATCGCGGTTATTGGTGGGGTGAGGATAATTGTTCGGGGTTATTGGTGGGGTGAGGGCGGGTTTATCAAGATTTTTTGTGGTGTCAAAAGCGATCGGTGAACCCGCCCCTAAAAATTTGATACATTATAATCACCATGACTTTATCAAAAAAATTCTGGATTATTGCCTGTTTTTTCTACTTGGTAATTATCCTCAGCATCATGCTGGTAGCAGATATGGGGATATTAGCCAATTTTTCTCTAGCCCGTCCGCCTTATGATAAAGTCGGACACTTTGTTTTGTATGGAATTGCATCTTTTTTGTGTCATAGAGCGACTAGCAAGCGGATGATCAATATCTTGAATTATCCCATTCCCTTCGGCCCAGCAATTTTTACTATCTTCACTGCTGCGGAAGAAATGCTACAAGCAATTTTACCAAATCGTACTGCTAGTATTGAAGATTTTCTCTTTAGTTTTGGCGGAATTGTTGTTTTCTAT
>JAYTZD010000324.1:0-3299 GCA_043742065.1 Oscillatoriales bacterium | reverse complement strand
ACCTCATTAGTCCGCGGAGGCGGACATTGTTTGTGTAGCCGCGATTTCAATCGCCGGGATATTTTCATGAATCATCTAACTAACTACTGAAGCCTGAGCAGCCAAAGCATCCCGCACCCGCTGATTGCTAATTTCGCCATCGCGAGCCACACAGGAACCAGCGATGATATCATCTTCAAAATTCAAAATTAGCTCTTTATCTTTCAGCATCAACTGAAGTAAAGACGAGACATTCTTCGAGTAAGTTTCGCTAGCATGAACAGGCATTGAACCAGGCAAATTAATCGGCCCAATCACATTAACACCGTTCCATTCAACATCTTTCCCCGCTTCCGTGCACTCGCAATTTCCACCTTGTTCTGCCGCGAGGTCAACAATTACTGCTCCCGGTTTCATCTGAGAAACCATTTCTCTGGTAACTAAAATAGGGGCTTTTCTACCAGGAACTTGAGCAGTTGTAATTACTGCATCAGAAGCACCGACGTGCTGGGTGAGCACTTGGCGGGTGTGTTCTTTAGCTGCTTCCGATAATTCTTTAGCATAGCCGCCTGCTGCTACAGTTTCTTCCTTAAGTTCGACATCAATAAATTTAGCACCCAAACTTTGCACTTGTTCTTTTGTTTCCGGGCGGATGTCAAATGCTTCGACTACTGCACCCAAACGACGGGCTGTGGCGATCGCCTGTAAGCCCGCAACGCCCACGCCCATTACCAACACTTTGGCGGGGCGAATTGTACCCGCCGCCGTTGTTAGCATCGGAAAATACTTCGGTAAAGCAGCGGCTGCGATCAGTACGGCTTTGTAACCAGCCACATTAGCCTGAGATGACAGCGCATCCATGCTTTGAGCGCGGCTGGTGCGCGGAATCATTTCCATGCTGAATGCCGTTATTTGGCGATCGGCCAAACGCTGTATCAAAGTCGGATTTCCCAAAGGATTCAGAAATCCGATGAAAACTGCTCCTTCACGCAGTTGATGAACTTCTGACTCTTCCAATTCCCCGATTTTGACGACGACATCGGCTTCGCCCCACAGCGTAGCGGTATCGGCGACAACACGAGCTCCCGCTTCTTCGTAAGCTAGATCCGAGAAAAAGGATTTTGCTCCAGCACCGGCCTCAACCAAAACTTCGACACCTTGTTTGACTAATTTGGCCACAGCGTCGGGTACTAAAGCCACCCGACGTTCCCCTGCTGCTATTTCTTTTGCGATCGCTAATTTCATGAACTCTCCTTATTTAAGCCTTCCCAGGGCGGTTGAAACCGCTCCTACACGAAACAAAACCTGCCTCCACAGGTTTCTTGAAGTGCGATTTCTAATCGCCAGATGCCTTACTTTACATTGGAGCCACCGTCGCCTTAAACTTCTTTCGTTGATACTAAAGCCGATCGCCCAAATCACCGCCGTATCTTTAACTTGTCTTATACATTCAAATTCGATAATTGTTAAGTTTGTAGCAAACAGTGATATAATATCCTGTCGCCTAATTCTGTAGTTTGAATGTCAGTTATCAGTATTACGCCAAAAAAATTGCTGAGACATTCGATATATTGTAGGCACGATCGCCAATTTCGGGCGATCGATATTTAAGGTTCCATCAATAGTTAAATTAGAGGAGTTGTTATGCGACGATTATTTTCAGCATTAGCGGTTACAGGTTGCTTGTTGACAGGCTTACCCGCCATCAGTTTAGCTCAAGGAATGCCCGGATTCACAATTTTCGGCGGGCCCGATCGCGGAAATCAGTTAAACTACCGCTTGGATTACGGCAAATCTGGGATGAGTGGCGACAGATATCGACTGCGAATTCCTTCTAAAAAAGTAACTTTGGCGATCGCGCAACTCAACATTTCCTATCCAGACTACTACAAAGGCGAATTCGATCAAAAAGACATTAAAGTGCGCGTCAAAGACAAAACAATCGAATTGCAAGAAGTAATCTGGGACAAAGAAAATCGTTTCATAGAAATTTATCCCAAAGAACCAATTGCAGCAGGCAACAATGTTGAGGTTGTACTCTCCAATGTCAGAAACCCATCGCCAGGTGGAATGTACAATTTCAACGTCCGCATCCGCACCCCCGGAGACGTTCCATTGCTGCGTTATCTCGGTACTTGGCTATTGAGTATTGACTAGAAGTTGCGGAATCGGGTGGCGGGAATAAAATGCTCGCTTCCTGGTTTTCGAGAACCGAAAAATAGAACCTCCGGCTGATACAGCAATCCTAGGCGATCGGTAAAATAAGCTGTTAGATACCTGACTTTTCCAAGAAATCAGGTATCTAGCTATAATTAGACTTAATATCAAATGAATCTACTAGCCAAAATTAAAAATATAAAACTTCCTCGCGCGCTGCGATCGAGAAATTATCGTCTATTTTTTGCAGGACAAGGCATCTCGCTCATTGGGAGTTGGATGACGCAAGTCGCTACTGTTTGGCTGGTCTACAATCTGAGCGATTCACCTTGGATGCTCGGCGTAGTAGGATTTACCAGTCAAATTCCCACATTAATTTTACTGCCTTTTGCAGGAGTTTTAATAGATAGATGGAACCGCCACCGAGTGCTAATTGCCACTCAAATATTGGCAATGATTCAATCCTTAACCCTAGCATTTTTGGCACTCACAGGAATTATCAACATTTGGCAAATAATTGTACTGAGTCTTTGTCAAGGAGCAATCACTGCTTTTGATGCGCCAGCCCGCCAAGCTTTTGTACCCGAACTCGTAGAAAAAAAAGAAGACTTAGCACAGGCGATCGCAATTAATGCTTCCATGTTCAACGGATCAAGATTAATCGGCCCAGCCATCGCCGGTTTACTGATCGCTACAGTCGGCCCAAGTTATTGTTTTCTAATAGACGGACTCAGTTACATCGCCGTAATCGCAGGTTTGCTAGCCATGCAAATCAAGCCGAGAAAAATTGCCGAAACCAATACCAAACCATTACAAAGATTAAAAGAAGGATTTGTTTATTCCTTTGGATTTCCGCCAATTAGAGCGATTTTAATTCTATTAGCATTAGTCAGCTTTGCCGGAATGTCACACACCGTCCTCGTCCCAATCTTTGCTACCAAAATTCTGCAAGGCGGCCCACAAACACTCGGCTTTTTAATGGCAGCTTCAGGAGTCGGAGCATTCGCCGGAGCGATTTATTTAACCACCCGCAAAACAGTCGTTGGCCTTGGCAAAATAATTGCTATTTCACCAGCAGTTATGGGATTTGGACTGATCGGTTTTGCCCTGTCAAAAGTTCTCTGGTTGTCATTAATCATGATGTTATTTGTGGGAGTTGGTTT
>JAYTZD010000323.1:0-13380 GCA_043742065.1 Oscillatoriales bacterium | reverse complement strand
GAATGCTTGTTATGTGGAGTCGGCTATTCAATATCGGGCTGATATTAATGTGGCTGTGGCTGTGGCGATGGAGGGCGGTGGTTTGATTACGCCGGTGTTGCAAAATGCCGATCGCATGGATATCTATTCCCTCTCTCGCACTTGGAAAGATTTAGTCGATCGCGCCCGCACCAAACAGTTGAAGCCTGATGAGTATAGCACAGGAACTTTCACTCTTTCCAATTTGGGAATGTTTGGAGTGGATAAGTTTGATGCTATCTTACCACCGAATCAAGGATCGATTTTGGCGATCGGTGCTTCGCGGCCGCAAGTAGTGGCCAATGAAGAAGGTTTGATGGGAGTGAAGCGGCAAATGCAGGTGAATATTACCTGCGATCACCGAGTTATTTATGGTGCTGATGCTGCATCTTTCTTGCAAGATTTAGCGAAATTGATTGAGACAAATCCTCAGTCTTTGACGCTTTAATTAGTTAACAGATAACAGTTAACAATTAACTGTTATCTGTTACAGCACTTTTCAGCTCTGTGAGGTACATAGTTCTTGTAGGGACACGGCAATGCCGTGTCCCTACAGGGATATTGAATGTACTTCATAAACCTGGAATCTGCTGTATCTGTTGATATCAAAGTTTACGCTCTAACCGCCTTCTCGCTAAGATTACTTATAAACCAAGCACCTCACGGATATAAGCTGGAGCAGGATGGCGTCCTGTAATCCCTTCGTAGTCGTAAAAATTTTCGCTAACAAACTCCGGGTTGACAATTGTTTGGGCTAAGTCCTTAGAGAACAGGATACACTCTGTATGTAACCCAGCTCCATTACAATAGTTACCAGCTAGATAAAAAGTGCGATCGTCTGAAAGATCCTCGTATTGATCGCTACTTTTTTGTAGCGGGTTCCATTTACCAATCTGGTTGAGTTGGATGTAGCGTTGTGCCTCTAGAGCTTCTTGGGTAAACTTGCAGTGTAGGAAAGTAGCTCGTGCCACTTGGCCGTTAGTTTGCGACAATACGCACTCTCGAAACTCTTTACTGCTCATATTTAGCGGGTTCACAGTAACATAAAAATCTGTGGCATTTTCTTCATCGGATTGTGGTTGATGTTTATTAGCTGAATAGGTCATATGATAGGGCTTGAACATACCATCAAATTTGACCCAATCTGGCCATGTCGCTCGCTCCGAGTTCAAAGCATAGTTGTGGTAATCGTATATACGCACGTTGTAGGCACTGATGAATTCTGATGGTGGAACTTGGCTGGAGTCATAGTTGGCATAAACTACGCAAGGAACATAACGAAATTCTTTGGTTTTTTGTAGGAGTTTGTTTGAGTTGAAAGTCAGTGAGTCTGCGATTCGTTCTACCTGGTAAGCTGGAGTGCAAAACACTACTTTGTCGTAATAAATACACTCTTCATAATTGTGGTAAACCAAGGCTCCTGGTCCGTGGCTGCATACCTTGATGCCATCAATGCCTAAGTGTATATTTACCTTATAGTCTTGGGTGAGCTTTTCAGCAAGAAATTCCAGCCATTTCTGACAGCCTTGGTTGAAAAACTTGCGTTCCTTGTCTTTGTCAGGGCGATCGGGCTTTAAAGCCAAACCTTCCTGAAGTACATAGTAGTGCGACACCAACCACATCGGCATATCCAATACTGGAGGTCGCCCCATCGGACTTTCTTCGTAAGTGAAGAACATGGCGTTGATACGCGGCAGCAAAGCTAGCTCAACGAACGGCTTGTATTTGATGTCTGTAAAATATTTATAGATAAACTGCTCAACAGTGATTTTAAATGCAGAGGGGTTGTTTTCGTTCTCGGTATACCATTGCTTCAGGAATTTCTCAAAGTCCTTGAAACCTTGTTGTATTTTGTCTTGTGTGTCATTGTCTAGATTATGAACAGAAATATCGCCATTATTATAAATTTTGAAGCCATAAGTCTCTTCTGGGGTTGCACCGTAATAGAAAAACGAAGCTTCATTCATCAGTGTCCCGACATACTTATCTTGAGGTAGCTCAATTTCTTTCCAAAGCTCCAGCATGGCTTTATAGGTGTTGATATTAAAGTCATTAACTCCCATATCTACCCATGTATTGTGGCGATCCAGTGGTGAAAGATCGAGTTCTTGAGTTAGGGCATTCCCCCCAACGCGATCGGCTTGTTCGTAAACAATAATCTCGATGTTTCCCCCGCCAAATTTGTGCAGGTAATAAGCAAGGGAAAGACCAGAGACACCTGCACCAACGATCGCAATTTTCATATTGAACCTCTAGATGGATGATTTTTAATTTACCATGATTAGTTCAATTCCTGTTAATTTCTGCCGCATCTCTTCCACAGGTTTAGCGGTGAGAAAAATTTGTTTGATTTGTTCGGATTGCAATCGCGAGCCGGTATCTTCAATGACTTGCAAAGCTTGGCGATAAGCTGTCACTGCTTTCTCTATTTGTCCGCATTGAGAATGTAAATCTCCGATCGCTGTATAAGTTTTCCAAAGTTGCGGAGGATTACCGAGTTCTTCCGCAAGTACGATCGCTTTTTCTAAGAATTCCTGCGATCGTTCAATGTTACCTTGAGCGAGGAAGGCTTGACCCATTAACCGCCAGCCTTTAATGATATTTTTGCGGGTTTTTGTCGGTTCCGCTAGCTGTAGGCACTCCTGGGCTAGTCTCAGCCCTGATTCTACATCTCCCTGTAGCAATCGTAATTCGCCTAAACTGTGACAGCAGTGCTGTAAGTAGCGCCACTTCATCCATTCTTCGCCCCACTTCCCCGATTGTTGGGAATCGCGGTAAACCGTCAGTAACAAAGATTCGGCTGTAATTAAATCTTGTTTCAGCAGATAGCAATCCCCCAAATTGATCGCGGCATTGCGGATAATTTCTGGGTCGCCTAGCTGCCAAGCAGACTGTAATCCATCTTGATTATATGGGATAGCAGTTTCTATGTTATAAAGTTCGCTGTATAACCAACCTAAAGTATTAAGGATACGACTTTTCCAAACTTTGTCACCCAGGCGATCGCTTAGTTTCAACGCAATTTCCAAATCAGAAAACGCTCCTTCATATTCACCCTGGCCGCAGCGAGTAATTCCTCTTTCCCACAAGTTCATCATCCAGACGAGGAGGATATTGTCATCTCGGCCAATTGCGACTCCGCGATCGCCCAATTGGTGTGCGGGTTCGTATTCTCCTTTCCAATTATAAACTAGACCCAGCATAAAAGTATTGAACCCTTCCTGAATTTTATCGCCAGTCTCCTGACTCCAATTTATTCCTTGAGAAAAACAACCAAAAGATTCGTCTAGCTTTGCAGTTACGCTATAGATGTAGCCCATGACAAATTGGCTGGCGGCTAGCATACTTTTGTAGTCAATTTCTAATGCCAAGTTATAAGCTTGTTGGGCATAGTCAAGGGCTGGCTCGAAGTCATGAGCCCAGAACAAACCATACCCGATATTGTAAAGTGCTTCGGCTTCCATCTGTCTGTCACCTTGACGGCGAGAGACTGCCAACATTTGTTTATAAGCAGCAATTGAAGGCTCGAATTCGCTCAGGAGAAAATTGACTTGTCCTACTCCGGCATAAATCGAAATTAAAGTGTTGTCATCTACAGAACTTCCCAGGTGTTGGCAAACAGTTAAGGCGCGGTTGTAATGAGATAGCGCTTCAGGATTCACATAAGCTTGCTGTGCTTTGTGTCCGGCTTTTACCAGATAATCCAGTGCTTTTTCCCAGATTTCTGCTTTTTCGTAATGATAGGCGAGAATCTCATAATATTCTGGTATCTCGCTACCATAATGTTTTTCGTACCAATTAGCTACCCCTTGATGTAACGATCGCCGTTGGGCAAACAACATCAGGTTGTAAGATACTTCTTGAGTGATGATATGTTTGAAAATGTAAGCTAATTCTGGCTCTGGTGTCATCAGCGGTGTCAGATCGAAGATAGCCAGTTGTTTGAGATACTCTGTTAATTGCTGTTTATCTGCATCGATGGGGTGAATTTCTTGCAAGATTTCTAAGCCAAATGTGCGTCCGATCGCACTCGCTACTTTCAAGGTAAGCTGCATGGATGGAGAAAGCCGATCGATGCGACTGGTAATCACGCCCTGAACCGTATTTGGCAAGTTCAAATTGTCTAAATTGGAGATTCCGGGTGGGAGTTTACACTTACCATCTCGAATCACAATTAAACCAGCATCGCGCAGCGCATAAGCAATTTCTTCGCTAAAAAAAGGATTTCCCTGTGCTTTTTGAGAAATTAAATTGGCAACTGATGTTGGGAGGGTGTTTACTCCCAAACGCTGACACACGAGTTGCAATGTATCTGACTCATCTAGTACCTGTAATTGTATATGCTGGGTGTTTTGAGATTGAAGTAATTGCAGGTAGTCATCTGGTGGTTTTTCTGTCAGAGGACGGGTGGATATGACTAATAGTAAGTGTTCGACTTGTTCGTTAACTTGCAATGTGAGCGTCCAAGAAGCAGAGTCTAGCCAGTGTGCGTCCTCTAATACCAATATTTTAGGCGATTCACAAGTAGCAATTTGTAAAACGTTTACTAAAAAATCGTGTGTTTTATCGGCCCGTTCTTTGCCGCTGAGAGTTCTGATAATCTCAGTTTCTGGAAAATCGAAAGGTAGCACGATATTCAGCAATGGTGCTAACTCTAAAATCTCCGGTTTTTCTGCCAAGAAGTCTAAAACTTTTTGCTGGTTATTGGTTGACGATTGGTTATCGGTTTCTGGTGCGGTTGTTTGTTGTTGATTTTCTGGATAATTTTTGTCTTCTAAGTCTAAATTGAACACCTGACTGAAGACTTTGCGCCAAACATAATAAGGAGTATATTTTTCAATTGCATCCGCATTTCCGAATAAAATCCCTAGTTCCTGCCCGCGCGCTGATGCGATAAAATCTTCTACTAATCGAGATTTACCGATACCCGGTTCGCCGGAGATAATTAAAACTCCACTAATATTGTTTTCTAAAAAAGCTTGTAGTTGAAATGCCATTTGCGATCGCTCTTGAACACGACCGACCATCTGACTCTGGTATTCTAAATTTGTATGATTGGATTTAGCAGCGATCGACTGACCCGTGGGACGATAAATTTGAATTGGCTGGGCTTTGCCTTTAACTCGAATAGGTGCTAAAGATTCAAACTGCCAACTCTTTTTGGCTTCTTGATAAGTCGTCTCGTCACATAAAATCTCGTTAGTTGCAGCCTGCATCAATCGTGCCGAGAGATTCACCGCATCTCCCAATACAGTATATTCCCGTCGGCATTCACTACCCACAGTCCCGCAGTAAACTCGACCCGTGGTCACACCAATCTTGGCGTCAAAACCCAGACTCCGCAATCTGACTTGTATTTCTTGTGCTGCCTGGACACCTCGTACAGTATCATCTTCATGAGAGACTGGTGGCAAACCAAATGCTGCGATCGCCACCAAACCCTTATCATCCATCATCACTTTTCGCAGAGTCCCTTCATACTGAAACAAGATACTTTGGATAGTTTGAGTACAGGAGTGAATCTGTTTTAAAGCCGCTGGAGTTAAGTCTTTTACTGGTGGTAATCCGATAAACAATACTGTCACTCGGCGAAGTTCTGACAGCCACTGGCTTTGTCCTGCATCCAATCGCACTAGAATCCCTGGGGATATATACCCTCGCAAAGCTTTTACCATTTCTGGCATTAAGATTGGGGAATTAGGATTAGAGAATTGGGATTCGGGAATTGGAAATTGGGAAGAAAAATTGTCAACCTGTCCTGGTGTTAGTAAATTCTGTTTCTCTACTCCGAAATCATTCTCAAATTGTGCTTCTAACTCATTTTTCAACTGATTCAATTTTACAACTCCCGACTCTAGGGGAGTACCTTCGTAGCAGTCTTGAATCAGTGCCCAGCCTTCAGGGGAAATACAAGCTTCGCCCGATTTAGCTTGGACTTCAGCTAGCGCCATTTGCTCTAAAGGTTGACCCGCTACTAAATATTGCCAATACTCGTTTACTCCACCCACGTGCAAACTCATTAAATCTCCGGTTGCAACACCGATATGCAGGGTAAGACTAACATCTCCAGCAACGTAATGACTAAGTTTTTCGAGAATTGCCAAACTACACTCAGCAGCGCGGTAAGTTGCTGTCGCCAGCGAGTCATCTGTAGCGGGCCAAATAGCCAACATGGCATCTCCAGCAAACTGAATGATATCACCACCGCGATCGCTAATTAGTTCAATCAGTTGTCCAAAATAGGCATTCAAATGCTTAGTCAGTTCCTCTGCACCATCGGGTCCGCGTTGGGCTAGGCGTTCGGTGAGGGCTGTGAATCCAGAGATATCCGTAAATAAAACTGCCGCTTTTAAGGGTTCTTGCAGCGGTGTTTGTAAAACTTCTGAGTTGACTGCGATGCGTTGCAGTAGACTCTTGGGTACATAGCTGGCTAAAATGTCTTGAATTCTAAGCATATAGAGGTTTTTTAACTGCTGTTATAGTTTTTAATTCCTTTTAGATGCGCTCTTAGCCGGATAAATATGACAGTTGTAGTTAATTTACTATATCACATTTATAGAACCCATTTGAGATCGACTGCTTTTCGCGATCGCTCGCAAGATGTCAAATGGGTTCTATAGCAATCGCTACATCGGTTAGGAGATAAACAAATTCATGAATAGATTTCTGACCTCGCGCTTGATAAGCGGTTTGATTCGCTTACCATATGACTGTCAACAGTCAACTGCTATATATTGCTCTAACCCAAGATAAAATCAACGCTTACTTCAAACTCAGGAAAAGCGATAACCATCAACTAATTACCCGATCGCACCGTCAAGACTTGCGGAGGTGTCGCATCCGGCGGATACAAGAAATCTACCTGCACCAAACGGCGTTCCCCCGACTTCATATTCAAATTCACCAAAGCTTCCCCCTGCTGTCCCCGGCGCTGCACAATGTGCGTATAGCGCGTCACCGTTTTTCCTTGATCGTCACTAAACATTACCCGCACCGTACCTCGGAAAAATATCCGATTTTCGGGAGGATCATAAAACATCAATCCCCCCGATTCTTTATTTGCCTTAATCGGTGTTTGCATCTTAATACTCACAGATTGGGAATCGCGAGATTTATTGTAAAGCGGAAAACTCAAGCTATATTGAATCCCATAATTACCGTGAGCAAAATAAGCAGTATCGGGATAGCGAGCTAACATTTTAGCACTTTGAATTTGACCAGTACCAAAAGTACCAGTATCAGTAGTGCTCAAGGCATAGGAAAATTCTTCGCCACGTTTAGGAATGCTTAAATAATCAGTTATTGAACTATCAGTAATTTTAGCTTCCCACTGGGAACCTTCAGCTACTCCAGCTACGCGGCCATAAATTTTTTGCTCAGGATTTGAATCCTTCGCAGTTGGTGTTAAATCTCTTGGCCCTGCTAAACCTTTGCTATTTAAAATATTTTCCCACTGTTCCAAAGTTGGATATTGTTCGACTCCTGCTCTAGTTTTGGGAGCAAACATCGCCAAACTAGCCACATAAACAAAATTGCTACTTGAAACTCGCATTAAGGTCGATCGACCATTAGAAGAAGGCGTGACATTCCCCACAGGTATCGGTAAATTCATCAGCATTCGGCTCTGATTGCCCGGTATTTCGATCGTAGCCGGCAAAATGTCTTGTCTGTGTCCCCGCAACACATCGCTCGTCATCCGGCTCCCAGGCCCCGCAAACACAGTCCCGAATCGATTTTCTAAATAGGAAGGCAAATCGATAAACAAAGCATCGGGCCGAGTTAAATAACTTGCTCCTTGCAATACATTCAAAGTCACAGGTTCGGCATTGGGATTGTAGACAATTATGCCTTGAAATAAAGTGCGAGTTTGTGAGCGATTTGCAGCTTTTGCAATGTGGTGAGCGAAGATGTCAAATCTGCCTTTGAAGGGAAAGTTTAAGTGAGCGGAAGGTACTTGTTTTGATTGCTGCGGAAATGTGGAAAGCAAAATGCCTTCAGTTTGTACAACTTCTGGGCTGTTGCTATTAAAAACCGGGATGTTGTCGAGTTGTCCCGGCAAAACGCGCACTTGCTGAGGCATCATCACGCTTTTTAGCGGGTTGTTGCTGGGCTGTGGCGGCAAATCCAGTTCGTTTTCGGGTATGGGGACTTCTGGCTGGATGATCAGTTGCTGTCGGGCAGGGGGTGCGGCGATTATTTGAGCGAGGGGGAAAATTGGCAAAAACATTGCTGTAAGCGCGTTTAACTGGACTTGCGTTGATATTTGGTCGCGGAGGGCGATCGACACAAAACTTTACCATAAGTTGGTGATCTATTCAGGGGATTATTGGTCAATCATCTAAAATCTAAAATCTAAAATCTAAAATCGAATGACCATAATTTTAACCAACGACGACGGCATAGACGCTCCCGGCATTCAGGCGCTGTTGCAGGCGGTAAGCGGCAAGACTATTATGGTAGCTCCTCAAGGACAATGGTCTGGCTGTGGGCATCAGGTGACTGCTCACAGTCCCATTCATCTCGATCGGCGATCGCAAATTGAGTATGCTGTAGGGGGAACACCCGCAGACTGTGTTCGCATCGCTCTCAATCACATTTGTCCAAAACCAGATTGGGTACTTTCGGGGATTAATGCCGGTGGCAATTTGGGCGTTGATGTCTACATTTCTGGTACTGTGGCGGCGGTGCGGGAGGCAGCGATGCACGGGATTCCCGGCGTGGCGATTTCCCACTGGATAAAAAGGCCTTGGGAAATAGATTGGGAAGTTGCGACTCGTTGGACATCGCGGGTATTGGCAGATTTGCTGAATCGTGAAACCAAGTCTGGCTGTTTCTGGAATGTGAATTTGCCGCATTTAGCACCGGGAAGTGCGGAACCGGAAATTGTGTTTTGTCGCCCTTCTACTCAGCCTCTACCAGTGGTATACCGCCAAGAGGGAGAATACTTTCATTATGTGGGAGAATACGGTAAGCGCGATCGGGCTTTGGGAACTGATGTTGATGTCTGTTTTGGGGGTAATATTGCGGTGACAGAGATATCGCTGTGATGAATTTGGGCGATCGAACTATATTTTTAGCATTGTTTGCCCAAAAAAGTGTGAAGCGATCGCCTCATCAAAACTTAGATATTTATACTTACCGCGATCGCTCCTCCTTCAAAGTATTGTTGCCAAAATTTTCATAAAACATCACATATCTTCAGAAATATCAAGTTAATTTTTAGCATTCTTCAAAGTGCGATCGCGATCCCTTGATTAGATATATGATTTTTTTTATAAAGACTGAATATTTCTAGATAAACTTCAGCTATGGAGAATCAGACTTCTATGGAAGTAACCGAGCTGCTCAAAGAATACGAAAATGGCAAAAGAGACTTTGCAGGCGCAAACCTCAGCGGAGCAAACCTCAGCGGAGCCATCTTGGTTGGAGTCAACCTTTCAAAGGCTAACCTGTCGGGAGCTAACTTGAGTCGGGCTTATCTCACCAAAGCACAACTCAACGGCGCTAACCTTCACAGGGCAAATCTCAGTTTTGCCAAAATGAGCGAAGTCAGACTAGCAGACGCCGAGATGACGAAAACCAATCTCAGCGGAGCTTTCCTAGTCAAAGCAAAACTACCCAGAGCCAAGCTGAGCGGCGCTCACCTCATCGGTAGCAACCTGCGGAGCGCCATCCTCTGGAACGCCAATTTGTGTAATGCCGACCTGCAATTCATCAACCTGCGGGGCGCGAACCTCACCGGAGCCAACCTCAACTGGGCAAACTTAAGTGGGGCAAAACTCAGCGGTGCAAGGCTCTTTGGTTCCCAACTAACAGGCATCTGTCTCAGAAGAGCATACATCAACGGCATCGACTTGAGCGGGACGGATCTCAATGGTGTCAATCTCAGCGAAGCAAAACTCAACGGCGTCAACTTAAAAGGCTCAAACTTGGTAGCCGCTAATCTCAGTGGAGCCCAGTTGCGGAATGTCAAGTTGACGGGAGCAAATTTAACCAGGGCGAATCTGACGGGAGTTTCTTTGGCGCAAGCAAACCTCGATTGGGCCATCCTGTGCTACGCCGACTTCAGTGAAGCTGACTTGAGCGAAGCAAGCTTAATGGGAGCCAACTTGGAGGGTACTCTGTTAGCGAGAGCAACATTGTCGGAATCTATGAGCCGCTATTTCTGCTTAACTGTGGCGGGCGCTGTCGCAGCTTGGCAAACGGAAACAATGACTGCCACTGGTTGAGGTGAATTAGTTACTTGACAGTTTTAAATTTAGAGCGGAATTTCGATCGCAAATTCCGTTCCCTCAGACGGTGCAGAAATAAGGTGAGCATAATAAAACTCATCCCAATTCCTAGAATGACAGCTATCTCTACTTGCGGCCGTCGGTGCCACCATAATTTTTGTTGTCATCCTTCGGCTTAGCAACACCATCAGGTTGTTTCTTTGGCTTTTTGACTTCTTTGTTGCTTTTTCTCTCTTTTGACATAATGATTCCTCAATTTTTACTCACTATAACATAGATTGAAGCATCTGTTTGTAGTGTCAACACTCAACTGTCGATCAATCTCACCCGATTAATTTAGCGACTCGCAAGGCAGACGTAACCGCGCCTTCATGCAAACCATTGCCCAAATAAGCCCCCGCATGATAAGTATGATTCTCGCCATTAGTCTCGATAATTTCATCTCGATATCGGAAAGACTCCACTGTATATAACGGCGTGTGATGCTTCTGAATGTGAATAATCTGCTCTTTGGCAATCAATTCATCTAGATGAAAAGCTAAACTATATTCCCGCGCTGATGAGATGCCACAAAGCTGATTTAAACTAGCATTATAGCCCCATCCCTTGTCTGTCTCGAAGAAGTCAAATTCTGATAACTTGCGGATGCCATAGCGATCGTACATCAATGTATCCGAATGCAGTAAGGTTGTCGCATAATTGGCTTTCCAGGCTGAAAAACGCTTAGTTTCGGCATCCGTTGGCTCAGACAACAGCTCCATTACTCGATCGGGCGGCGCAGCAAACACAACCTTATCAAACTCCTGAATCTCCCCACTAGACAGCACAATTTTTACACCATCAGCACCTCGCAAAATACTCCCAATCTCCACATTTGTCAAAATTTTACCCCGAAAGTGATGTAAAATCTTTTCAATGTAAGAATACACGCCACCTTTAATTCTTACCCAGTTAACCGAGGCATATTCCCGCAGCATGGGAATCGCCAATTCTGCGGGACAATTGTCGATGATTTCAAAAGGTATCGAGTAGCTATACATCGTGAGTAACTTCAGCCAAGTATTACGCACACACGATCCTTTCAAAGGTCTAGACAGGGCCTGATTATAGAAATCGTGCGTTTGAGAAAATCGCATTTTTATCAAGAATCCAGCGGAACGAGCATAGAGAGCATCGAGCCGCAAATATTCGATCAGGCGTTGAATTCCGGTAAAGTTTTTATCAATTGCGACTTTCGATAAAAAGTGGCGCTTGTCTTTGAAAAACAGTGCAGAACCAATCTCCACAGGCTCTAATTCAACTCCTAGCTCTTGCATGAGAGCGACGAAATTATAAAACACAGTCGGAAATTCTAGCACGCCATTTTCTAATATCTCATTGCACTCAGATTGATTGGGTACAACATTTTTATTGAGTGTCCGAATATGTCCGCCTAAAATTGGTTGTTTTTCAAACACAGTAACATGATGTTTCTGTTTGTCGAGCCAGTAAGCTGTGGCCATTCCACTAGCTCCGCCCCCAATAATTGCAATTCTCATGGTTCGCTCCTAAGTTGATAGAAGGAAGTTCGGCAACGGATTATGTAACGGATTTAACGGATGTTTTCTCGTTTTCTCGTTTTCTCGTTCTACCTGGGAACGTATTTCACTCTTGCTCTGCCTCGTGTTTTAAAGAGGAGGCAGAGCCTCCAGACATTCATTCCTTGGCAGAGCCAAGGAACGAGAGATGAGCCTCAACCTAAAATGGGATCGCCAGATAAACGTTGATACAAAAGTGCTCCTGTCCAAAATGTCGGAGCAAATCCTGGGTAGCCAGATGAGGCATTGCAGAAATAGAAATTGTTGAGAGATGTTTCATGATTTAGCCGATCGACTCCCATGTTACGCGGCGTTAGACTAGAACCGTAGGAATTGCCGTTCGGACACCAGCAAAACCGTTCATTAGTGGTAGGACTTCCGGTAATATGAAACACCATATGTTTGCGAAAATTCGGAACATAGTGTTTCTCAACTACATCTAAGATTGAATCCAAAATCTCTTGTTTCTTCTTTCGATAAGCTTTGCGATCACTATCCCAAAGTTGCTTAAAATAGCCGTAGTTAGCAACAGTCAGAAATTCCACAATTTGACAATCTTCTGGACAATCTCGACTTGCTTCTGTCAATAAAGTTGGTGTTGTGATCGCAAAACTGGGATGAGAAAAATCATTTTTGTTATACATTTGAGCAAAAGATTCATTCAGATCTAGATGTTCAGAATGAAACGTATTCCACTTGCCAAATCCATAGTCTCGGAGGTCAATGCCTTTGACAACACAGTAGACCATGTAGTTAGATGCAGAATACTCATAGTTGAGTTTCCGCTGCACTTTTTTAGAGAACAGTTCTTCCCCAATCATCTTAGCTGCTCTTTTCGGGTCGAGGTTACAAATAACTGTTTTGCCCGTGAATTCATGGGTTTGATGAGTGGTCAAATCCATCGCTTCAACTCCGGTAACAGTTCTATCTGTGACTCTGAAATTCGTAGCTTCATGATTTAGTAGAACTTTTCCCCCGTTGGATTCAATGACTTTAACTAAGGAATTGATGACATCTTCAAAGTGCTGAGTTGGGTAAAATGCACCTTCTTGATAGCCTCTAAATAAGGCAATCCAAGCATAGAAAGAAAGCTGATTTGGGGGTAGCAAAAAGTCCGGCCATTGCAGGGCTAATAGGGTTTGTACGGCTTGCGGGAGTTGGAACTTATCGAAAACGTCCTGAAGCGTGCTATTGAGGTGTTGGATGGCACAGAATACGTCACCGAAATTTTTGAGCAATTCAATTGGTTTGACGGGAGGAGCAAGTTTTCTGAGTCCCGCGCCGGTTTGCTCAACTTCGTTGACGAATTTGCGAATTTTATCGCCCGCTTCAGGAAACAGTGCAGACAATCGCCGGATCAGTTCCTCTGGTTCTGAGGGAATATCTAGGGCGTATCCCGGCATTCTCATGTGGTCGTAGCCATTGGGATCGTACCGCTCAAAGGTGACTTCTCGATCGAGACCGAGTTTTTTGAGCACTCGATTAACTGTATGTCCTTCGCCGCAGTCCCAAACGTAGTGAAATTGGGCATTAAAGGTGTATTTTTTGGCCAT
>JAYTZD010000322.1:0-13452 GCA_043742065.1 Oscillatoriales bacterium | reverse complement strand
AATAAATCCATTGCAAAGGTAAGAAGCCCATGCGTAAACAGACCATTCAATATACATCACCCTTAGATGCCTTAGTTGCGGTTGCCAAGCGACTTAGCTTATATGAGAAGCAGCAAAAAATTGACTCAGAAGAATTCTTTTACCAATACAATCAGGGATTATTATCGGATGATACCCTATTTATAGAATGGGCAAATGACTACCGACATTACCGGGCTTTGCATCAGGAACTAGCCCAACGACTGAATTATGCTGCCTAATATTTTATCTGATTACCTCGATCGAGTTGAGCAAGCGATTCAACAATGCAGCAATGTTTATGTCGAACCCTATGAGGAATAAATTTTAACCCCAAAACGAGCCAATCTACGAATTCGATTACGTTTTAATCAAACATACCTGCTAGAAATCAATGAGGCGATCGTAGTTGCAGACAATCAATTAGAATTTCTTGATTACCGCTACCACTTTCAGGATGAACAAAATAAACTTATTTTTCGCTATGACAGCACACCTCATTTTCCCAATCTACCTAACTTCCCTATCACAAACACTTACCAGATGACGTAATTGCTTCTGAGAAACCTGAAATCACTCAAGTTCTGAAAGAAGCTATTGAGGTGGTGGGGTAAAAGCAATGATCGCCCTTTTGGAATCAGTCACAAAGTGCGATCGCCTTTTTGGGGCGGTGAGTGCGATCGTGCTGTAGGATGAAAAAACTGCCAAAATGATATAATCTTACAATTCCCAAAATCTATATTTTAAAAATCAGCCATTGACACAATCCGATCGACCCACCGATGCAAAAACACCCTGTATTATTAACGCTCGCAAGCTCGATTACTTATTCAATGTCAACATCAAGCCAGACGCTCATAACTCGAAAAGAGCGGTACAAAATAGACAACAACTAAATCGCTTGGGCTTTGATGACGATTCAGAATCTCGTCAATTTATTCAAACTCATCTAGAACAAGCAGTCCAAGAAGAAAGTAATATTGTTGAGCGATTTATTAATATTTATACAAACCACACTACAGGAGAAGAGGGTACAATAGATACAGAGCTTAGAGATTCACTGTTACCGGGCAGAACCGGAAAATTCGCCCAATTCCAAAGTTCATGGGAAGTCTTGCCCGATGGAACTCGCCGCTTTCTCAGTGCTATAATCTATGGAAAATGACTCAATATCTTAGGTAAGAAAATGGCAAAAATCAATTTGCATGGTGGATTTGATGAACTAGCTTTTCTAGAATTATTTTGTGAAGAACCAAAAGATTCCCAACCCTCCGATGGCTATTGGTGTTATGAAGTAACAGATTCATTAGGTGTCACCCTTAAATTTGGAATGAATATCATTCAAAAATCAGTTCAAATTGAATTAAAGATAGCCGATGCCACTGTAGGTATTATGTGTTTTGAACTCGTGAACTTCATTGAAATTAATGATTATATTAACGGTAAATTAGAATTTTTAGTTGCTCCCAAAAATGAAGAATTCAAAACTTTAGTTCAAGTTGAACTGCGGCCGAGAATTAAAGTTGATTGTTCAACTCTGAGCCTTTGCCCGATGGCTGCTTAGCCTTGATAAACTACAAGGCAGATCGCCCTTTATTCCTTTTTATCAAATAAGGTCGATCCCCTCTTTGGAATAAGTCACAAAGTGCGATCGCCCTTTACTCCTTTTTCTGAAATTAAGCAATTCAACCAGTTGAATATTCCCTTGAAGCAAAGCTACGATCGCATTCGTATCCAAAACATAGCGATTACCACTCATCGCGTAGATTCCTCTGCATCGTTACTGCATCTCCCTGCCAAGTTAATCGCCCCACCAAATCAGAGAAATCATAGCTAGGTTTCTGCTTCTCGTCGGACGAAATCGGATTCAAAATAACTAAAATTTCCTGTTCTTTTAGCAATCGTAATGCCGCCCATACCACTTCAGAAGCTGATGAGTACCTACCGTTTTTGACTGTTGACTGAACAAACTGCTCTAGTTCAGGAGTTAATGATATGTTCATGATGTTGAGTCACCTATTTGAGTCAACTACTACCCCCATAATAACAAAAATCATCCAATTTTGTTTTTAACATTTTTGGCTGCGGGAAGATTTCGCGATCGCCTTGCTTGTAAGCGCAGATTAGCGATCGCCCTTGACTCCTTTTTCTCAAGCAAGGGCGAGATCCTTTTTGATATAAGCGATCGCCCTGACAACAACTCGCTATCTCCCAGACAAAGAACGCGCAAACTCTAAAACTTGTATCTGACGTTCGTCAGACAAACGTCCAACCATCGCAGCTAATAGCTCAGATACCGACACCCAACGCCTTTCTTTCGACTTCCAAACAACTAAAAACTGTTCGACAGATAGAGTACACAAAGCTATCGTTTCGCCAGAGCGATCGCTAAATTCTACCTCGTAATTTCCCTCATCATAACAATCTACAATTGCCCCTCTAACACCCTGGTGCAAATTAGATTCAGGCAATGTTACTAACAATTCGACTACATCAAATAATTCTGGCACGATCGCGTTTACCTCCGAACGAATAGTGTTACCAATCTCGCCCCATTACTACCCGGTTCTACGATCCAACCTGTACGGACAGTCCCCTGTTGTCCCTGTGCACCCACAATTTCTAAGTCTACAGTATAGCGCTGTCCGTGTTTGTCGTTTAGTCCTAAAACTGCTTCAGCATCAAGAGTTTTAGCTGAAATCTGTGCTAACAGCAATTCATAGTTTTCTTGGCTAAATCCTAAACGACGCTGAAATATTACAGCTTTATCGCTACCGACTGGATTATCTAAATTAAGAGCATACTCTGTTAATTTTCGAGGATCGATAACGAGATGACTGACAAGTTCTTTCAGCTTCATGTTTGTTTAGATAACACTAATTTTAGCATCCAACAGGTTAAAAAGCTGTTTTGGGAACCCGATCGACTTTCAATTGTAGCTATAACGTACAATAACTCATAACTAACGACTACCACTGCGGCTCCGAAGCCATCAAAGCAGTAGCTTCATCGCTGGGTAACGGCTTAGCAAAAAAATAACCTTGACCGTATTCACAGCCGATCGCCCTTAACTTAGCCAATTGTGCCGCCGTCTCCACACCCTCCGCAATCACATCCATGCCCAAAGCGTGTGCCAGCGCCACAATCGTCCGCACGATCGCCACATTCTCCCCCTCACTTTCGAGCTCCATACGCCCCACAAACGACTTATCAACCTTCAAAGTATCCGTAGGAAACCGACTCAAATAACTCAAAGACGAATAACCAGTCCCAAAATCATCAATTCCTAACTTGACATTTAACGCTTTCATCTGCTTTAAAACCGCGATCGCCGACTCCACATCATCCATCACCACACTCTCAGTAATCTCCAACTTCAAACTCTCGGCACTCAAACCCGTGGCCCCCAAAATCTCCTGAATTCGCGCCACCAAATCCGGCTGAGCAAACTGCTTCCCAGATAGATTTACACTCATAATCAAAGGTCGATCGCCATCAAACATCTTCTCCCAAAGCCGTAACTGACAGCAAGCCTCCTCCAACACCCACTCACCAAGCGGTACGATCGCCCCAGTCTCCTCAGCCACCGGAATAAACTTCACAGGCGAAACCAAACCCCGCAGTGGATGCTGCCAGCGCACCAAAGCCTCAAACCCAATAATCCTGCCAGTTGCCAAACACACAAACGGCTGGTAATGTAGCAAAAACTCCCGACGCTTCAGCGCCATCCGCAAATCCGTCTCCAACTGCAACCTCTCCACAGCCGCATCCTGCATCGAAGCATTAAACACCTGATACCTTCCCGCGCCCAAAGCCTTCGCCCGATACATCGCCGTGTGGGCATCCCGCAGCAAGTGTTCCGGCTGTTCCCTGAGACTCGCAGCAGGTTCGCCCCCCACCGCAATCCCGATGCTAGCGGTGACAAATACCTCTTGCCCTCTCAATTCAAAAGGCACAATTAAAGCTTGGTGAATGCGATCGGCCAAATCCACTGCACGATCAACATCAATATTCCTCACCAAAATTGCAAAATCGTCACCCCCAACCCGCGCCACAGTATCCGTGTGGCAAAGACTGGCCCTCAACCGCAGCACCACGCCCATCAGCAGTTCATCCCCCGCCAGATGCCCCAAAGAATCATTAATCGCCTTAAACCTGTCTAAATCCAAAAACAGCACCGCAAACAAATAGGTGCTGTGGCCTCTAGTATTTGCGATCGCCCGCTCCAGAGATCTCACAAAAAAATCCCGGTTTGGCAAACCCGTCAGCGCATCGTGAAAAGCATCGTAAAGCTTTTTGTAAGCGCTGATACCCACACCAGTCATCACCAAACCTAAAGTCGGCGACACCAAAGGCACCCACCCACCGACACTAAAAATGCCAAAACTGATCGCCAACAGCCCGATCAATGTCCCACACCCAGATAATACCGCCCTCACAGGGTGCTGAATCCTCCAAGCCAGGACTCCGCCAAGTACCGCCCAAGAACAGTTCCACAAAATTTCTGCCCAGGATGGCCATAGCCAAAAAAGCGATCGCCCATCCAAAACCGCACTCAATATTTGGCTCAGCATTTGCGCGTGCAGTAGCACCCCCGGCATTTTCGCGTTTTGCTTCTGCACCGGGCTATAGGGTGTCAGAAACAAATCCCTGGTACTTGGTGCCGTTGTCCCGATTAACACAATTTTGTCCTTCACCCAACTTGGGTCAATTTCCCCGTTCAATACCTGCCGAATACTCACTTGTCGCGCCACATTGTTAGGGGAACGGTATTTGAGCAGAATTTGGTAGCCTTTGGCATCAAGATTGGCATAGCCACCACAGTGAGATGTTAGAGGTACGAATTCCGCTTTACCCCAGTTGATTTGCTTGGGATTAACTAGGCAGTTTTGCGGTTGCAATCTGTCTTTGAGATAAAGCAAAGCTAGTTGTACAGAAAACGAGAAAGCAGTCGTTTTGTCCGGTTTCGAGACAGAAATCAAATTACGGCGGACAACTCCGTCAGCGTCGAGTACAAAGTCGTTGAAACCCACTCGATCCGCTGGCACTCCAGGGGGCGCGGGGACTCCACGATTTTCAGAATCGCTCAATTTGGTGATCGCAACGATATTTGGTGCTTTCAGTTGCGCCAGCAATTCCTGGTGTCCCGGTTCTTGTGGTAAATCTCGGTACAAGTCCAAACCGATCGCTCTTGGCTGGTACTTTTGCAATTTTGTCAAGGTTTGAGCGATCGTGCGATCGTCCATCGGAAATCGACCCAAAGCTTGAATATCCGCCTCTGAAATTCCCACTACCAGCAGTCGCGGATCGGGGGTATTCGATGCCTGGAAGCGCACTAAGGAGTCAAAACTGCCTAATTCCAAAATTTGCAGCCATCCTAACTGCCGAACTCCCATATTCAGTAGCGTTACCGTCGCGCCCGCCAGTATTGCAGGCAAAACCCACAGCCTCCCACCTTGAGAGCTAAAATCCAGGCGATTGGCCGCAGAAAAGAGCAATTGTAGATTTCGAGAGAATTTAGAAGTCATCCCAATGTAAAACCCAGAAAGCGGAAATCTACCGTCACAGAATTGAGCTGATTATTTGGATTGAGTGTAATTGTTTCAGAACTTGTGCCGAAACCGAGTTTGTTTAAGCTGACTGCTTGATTTAACAAAGTTTATACTAAGCCGTATAGTGCCTAAGTCCTGTTAAGGTTAAAATTTAATCGATCGACTTTAAGGAGTTTTTTGAGATTATGGCTAATCAACTTCCTATTCCGGTGATTGTTAACGGTGCTGGTGGCAAAATGGGCCGCGAAGTAATTAAGGCGATCGCCAATGCTGATGACCTAACCTTATTCGGCGCTATAGACCGCTCTCCGGAGTCATTGCACCTCGATGCAGGGGAGTTAGCCGGATGCGGCCCGCTGGAAGTTCCCATCACCGATGACTTGCAAGGAATGCTCGTATTGGCTGCTCAGGAAAAACAGTTAGGGGTGATGGTAGATTTTACACATCCGAAGTCTGTTTATGAAAATGTGCGATCGGCTATTGCATACGGCATTCGTCCCGTAGTCGGCACTACAGGTTTGAGTACCGAGCAAATTCAAAAATTAGCTGAATTCGCTGATAAAGCCAGCACGGGCTGTTTGATTATACCCAATTTCTCGATCGGCATGGTTCTACTTCAACAAGCCGCAGTCACGGCATCTCAGTATTTTGAACACGTAGAAATTATCGAACTCCACCACAACCAAAAAGCCGACGCTCCCAGTGGCACAGCGATTCAAACTGCCCAAATGCTAGCAGAAATGGGGAAAACTTTCAATGTGGCACAGGTTGAAGAAACCGAAAAGTTGCAGGGTGCTAGGGGATGTTTAGCCGATGAAGGGATTCGCATTCACAGCATCCGTTTACCAGGCTTAATTGCCCACCAAGAAGTAATTTTCGGCGGCGAAGGTCAAGTCTATACTTTACGACACGATACGAGCGATCGCGCTTGTTATATGCCAGGAGTATTATTATCTATACGCAAAGTCCTTGAATTGCGATCGCTCGTTTACGGCCTAGAAAAAATACTGTAGATAATTGGGGAATGGGGAATTGGGGATTGGGGATTGAGGGGTTTAGATATGATATCAAATCCGGTTGCACCGGAATGATATAGAGTCCAAGGCAATGCCGTGTCCCTACCCAAAATAATGTAGGGACACGGCACTGCCGTCTCCTAATTTCTGGGATTATTTCACTAAAGATACTATGGGAAAGCAAATTGTACGCTCCGCAGATAGTGTTTGTGCTAATATCGCAGAAGGACGCGGCAGGTACAATCATCAAGACAATCGGCGTTTTGTTAAGATTGCCAGAGGCTCTTTGTATGAAACGATCAGTTGGTTGAGATTGGCATATGCCAGGCAGTTGTTGGCAGATGAACAAGTAAAAAAAATTCAACCAATAATCGATGAATTGCCACCAAAACTTAATGCTTATCTAAATTCAATAGGTGACAAAAAATACTAAATGAGTAATTAAAGATTCGATATATATCTCAAAAAAAGAAACTCCCCATCCCCCAATTCCCCAATTCCCCAATTCCCAATTATGCTAATTCCCTTAACCCGTCAAACCTTTCAAGAACTAATACCAGCCGTCGCAACGGGAACCCAATACAAATATACTTGGGGAAAACCGCCCGACTTTTTGAGGAGAATGTTAATCTCCGCCGTAGCCGTAGTTGTCCTACTAATCATCTACAACTTCGCCGGTTCCGATGTCGGCCCCCTAGTATTAATCACCGGATTAATCGCAGGTTTATACTGGATGTGGGCCCCGATATTGTGGGCGAGTTTGAAAAATGCAGAATGCCGTAAGTATAAATATTGTGGTTTTTGGCAAGGACGAGTTTTGGATATATACATCACAGATGAAGTGACAAGTCAAGAAGAAACTGTGAATCAAAAAGGACAACTCGTAATTGTTGACAACTTAGAACCGCGAATTAACTTAGAAGTCGGCGACAAAACAGGATTTACGACTATACTGAAAGCACCATTGCAAAAAAATCATCAAGGAATTGTCCGCGGCCAAGCTGCTTTGATGTTAATCATGTCGAATCAAGAAGATTTGGGCAGGATTGCTAAAGTTTCCGATATTTACATTCCCAGCCGCGAAGTATGGGTGAGTGACTATCCTTATTTGCGTAAAGATTTGTTTATTGAAATGAGTCAGCAGATTAAAAAAGGTAGAGATAAAAAAACGGGTAATGATAATAAAAGCACAAAAAGGCGATCGTCCGCCGATGATTAATCCCATACGCACGGGTAGAAACTCGGCATTTAAAACCGCGTCTACACAAACCAAACCCCGATGGTGCGCGGGTTAGGAATCCTCATCCTTTAGGGCGGGGAGTATGTCAACCTTCTCCTTCTCAACAGATTCATCATCAGCCAAACCCACACCATCCTTAAAACTCCGCAAAGTTTTGCCCAAAGCATTTCCCAACTCAGGAATTTTCTTGGGCCCAAAAATTAGCATAGCCACTACCGCAATAATGCCCAATTCAGGCAGTCCCAGACCAAACATAGACTTATCTCCTTATTCCTGTAAATCTTCCTCAATCATCGGTCGATCTGCTGATATCCTTAAAGTATCGACCTTTGTTCCTGTATTCTACAACAGTTGAATAAAGTTTTATTAAGCGATCGCCCATAGATAAAAATGTTAGAAATATCCAAACCTTCCCTACGCGAACAACAACACTACCTCATCCGCGAACTAGCAGACCGGATAGAAGCAGTATGGCGTCGCTACCTCGACCTCCAGCCCTACCACCTACCCGCTGACTTGGGATACGTCGAAGGGCGTTTGGAAGGAGAAAAACTGATCATCGAAAACCGCTGCTATCAAACTCCCCAATTTCGCAAAATACACCTCGAACTCGCCAAAGTCGGGCCGATGCTTGACATTCTGCACTGCGTGATGTTTCCTAGACCAAACTACCCGCTGCCGATGTTTGGTACCGACATCGTAGCAGGTAAAGGCCAAATTAGCGCCGCGATCGCAGACCTTTCCCCCCTAAATTCCGATCGCACTTTATCAGAAACCTACCGCACTCGACTACAAACTCTGCCTGTCAACCAATTTTCCTGTCCCCGCCAAATTCCAGATTGGGGCGACATCTTCTCAGAATTTTGCCTATTTGTGCGCCCCGATTCCAAAGAAGAAGAAAATCGATTTCTGGACATAGTTGAATCCTACGTCGAAATTCACTGTAAACTCGCAATCGCCTCAGAACCAGTTTCTGTCGCCGAAGCCTCGAAAATTCTCGAAGCTCAAATTTACTACTGCACCCAGCAGCAGCAAAACGACAAAACCCGTCGCGTACTCGAAAAAGCTTTCGGTCAAGATTGGGCAGAACATTACATGACAGAAGTGCTGTTTGATTTCCCTAAATAATTGAAATATATTTACAATTATTTCCGGGAACTCGGACGCTTAGTGCCTGTCTTACTAGAACTCTTAGATGCCGTTTTACTTGGACTCTTAGCAGCAGCTTTTGCTCCTTTTGAACCCTTAGCAGTGGCTAACTGACTATCATTGGCATTCGCAGGTATTCCCCCAGCAGCCCGAGTAGTTCTGAAAGTAACATTCACTCCTTCATTCGACTGTTCCAGCACCAACATCGGCGTTGGCTTAGCCTTTTGATCCCACTCAATGTGAACAATCCGACCTTGAATTGTCGGCTGCCAACTATCATGGTCATCGGAAGGACTCAGGTAAGTTTCCAAACAGTCAATAATTTGATTAATTGTCGCCGAAGTTGCCTGAGTCGGCAGTTTCATCAACTTAATTTGAATCCTAAACAGCACGCGCTTTTCAATTTTTACCGCCGGATCACCAGTTTCGTATTCGATATCAAACATCGAATCCACTTGTCTGCCGCTGCCAGCATTCCCACTCTTATCCCCTACACTACTCTGAGTAGGACGCAGGGCAATACTAATTTTATCTTTGACCTTTACTTTAATTTGATTCACAATGGCAAAGTGAAAAACTTCTTCCGCCATCCGCATTCTCAGATAGTCTAAATTAAAGTCTCGTGAATGGATGAGGTCGGGATTTTTTTCCATTTTCGACATCGTTTCCAGAGCCATTTTATATTTTTTCTGGAGTTCTCGATTTCTGAATTCCTCAAAGTTAAGCTTCTTGCTTAAACCATCCATTTTTAGCTTACTAAACACCGCTAAACCGACAAGCAATAACAACAGTAATCCCGACGCTCCCATCAAGAGTTGATCGGAGGGTAAACCTCCTGGTTTAGCCTGTTTGGGCTTGGGAGAGGCTACTGCCAACCTTGGTTCTACAAGGATTATTTGGGTTGACATGGGCTTTTAAAGGGTAAGATTTGACGCTATATTTATAGAATGCCCCTGAGTGAAGCTGACATTGCAACTCGAACGAGCAACATTGACCTCTTTCTACCACAATCTTTCTACAACTGGATTTCTACAACTCAAACGGGCACCCTAATTTATACTTTATCTTTAACTGCAAGCCGGTTCCCGAAATATCGGAAAATCGCATTATTGCGGCGGCAACAAGCAATGGTGAATAGTCTGTGATATATTATAGTTTATATATGTATATACTTGACTATAAAATATGTCAATCTTTATTATACGAGTGAATTTACGCATATAAACATATCCTCCGCTAACATAACACCCAGATTCGATCGTGACCTACGAACCCCTCCACCACAAATATCGCCCCCAGACTTTTGCCGAATTAGTGGGCCAAGAGGCGATCGCCCAAACCCTCACCAGCGCCATCCTCCAAGACCGCATAGCACCAGCATATCTATTTACCGGCCCCAGAGGCACCGGTAAAACCTCCAGTGCCAGAATTTTTGCCAAATCCCTCAACTGTATTTCCACCGGCGCTCCTACCCCCACACCATGCGGGAAATGCAACGTTTGTCAAGAAATTGCCAGAGGTTCCACATTAGACGTAATCGAAATCGATGCCGCCAGCAACACAGGAGTCGATAACATCCGAGATTTGATCGAACGCGCTCAATTTGCTCCCGTCCAATGCCGCTATAAAGTATATGTAATAGACGAAGTTCATATGCTAAGTACCCAGGCATTTAATGCCTTATTAAAAACCTTAGAAGAACCACCAAATCGCGTCGTATTTGTCCTAGCAACAACCGACCCTCAAAGAGTATTACCAACCATTATTTCCCGCTGTCAAAGATTCGACTTTCGCCGAATTGCCCTCGACTCAATGACCGCCCATTTGGATAAAATTGCCAAGTTAGAAAACATTAACATAACCAGCGACGCAGTATATATGGTCGCCCAACTCGCCCAAGGAGGACTGCGAGATGCCGAAAGTTTGCTCGACCAACTAAGTTTATTTCCCGATGAGATTACAGTCGAAAAAGTTTGGGATTTAGTCGGTGCAGTTCCCGAAAATGACTTAATGGAACTGCTAGAAGCTATCAAAAAAGATGACCCTACAGCCTTAGTAGACATGACTCGTCACCTGATGAATCGTGGTCGGGAACCACTCATCGTCCTGCAAAATCTTGCCAGTTTTTACCGAGATTTGCTCATAGCAAAAGCTGCACCAAAACGGTCAGATTTAGTAGCTTTAACATCAGCAACTTGGGAAAAACTTGTCAAGTTTGCGACTCATTGGGATACCGAGTTAATTTTGGCGAGTCAGAAACATTTGCAAACCCACGAAGTGCAAATTAAAAACACCACTCAGCCCCGTTTGTGGCTGGAAGTAACGCTATTGGGATTATTACCATCAGCCATTAGAACTCAGCCACAACCAGTAAATCAACCAGCACAAATTCAGCCCTCTCAACCGTCCCGACAGTCGGGGGGTAGCCAGATATCTAATACTGAACAATCTTCAGTTTCCAATTCGCAAAATCTTCCACCTCAGTCGCCACCGATTGCTAATCAAACAGAAAACACATCGAGTACACCGATTCGAGAACCTATACCAACTGCTGAGACAACGAATGATGCACCAACTAATTCAGCTAGCGAAATTGATCTAAATCAAGTATGGGAACAGGTACTAACTCGTCTGCGCCCCCTCGGTACTCAATCGCTACTTCGCCAACACGGACATCTGGTAAGTTTTAGCAATGATGCAGCTTCTATTAAAATTAATTCGCCGCAGTTGCTCAAGATGGTAAAAGACAAAGTAGCTAATATTGAAGAAGCTTTTTTGCAAATCTTTAACCGTCGAGTTTCAGTGCAATTAGGTTTAAAAAATTCCAATGAAACGAATAGTTTAGAACCCAATAATTTGGCAAATTCTAACGGAGCTATTAGCCCTAATTCTCGGAATTTTGCTCCGGTGGATCATGCTAATCAACAGGTGCAAAACTCTGAGATTTCTGAGAGTTTCCCAAAGAATGTGGGGGAAGCACAAAAACACTCGCCAGCCCCGGAAAATACTAGCTCTAAGCTGTCAAATGTTTCTAAACCTGCTTGGGAGACTAATAAATCGATCGCCTTTGGGAATGATTTAAACACTCAAGCTGTGGCGGTGCGGGCTGATGCCCAAGATGTCATGAATTCTGCTGGGGTGTGGGCTGAAATGTTTGATGGGGAAGTAGTTGATTTGTCGGATGACTTGGAGATTTGGGAGTCGGAAACTTTTAGATGGGAATCTGAACCGGATTTACCTCCGTTGTCTTCTGAGTTAGATGAGGATGATTTCATCGATTGGTAATCGAATGGTTTTTGGAGTTCAACCCCCTATGCGGTTCTCAATTTTTCTCGCTCTAACAGGAATTTTGGTGTGGATATTGGTTGCTGTCTGGGATTTTGTAGCTCCAGAACTTACAGAAACCTTGCTGTGGGCTAGACTTGCAACACCAGTTATTTGTATAATTTTAATAATACTTGCCGTCCTGTTGAGGTAGATAAAAAATGAGAAAAATTTTGAGCGAATACGATTTTCCTTTTTTATTAGCTATCGATTTTGAATCAGAATGGAGGAAAGTTTTGAGCGTAGTTGAAAAACATCCTTGGTTAACTGTTGATGGGTATTTTCAGACTGAACAACAATACCGCCGTTACCAAATTACAATGGGGAGAGCGGCGAGTGAAGTTAAGCTTTGGCAAATCGAAAATTGGAATGATAAATATTATCTTGACCAAATTTATCGCTCTAGATATTGGCTGAGTCAAATAGACTCCATCAAATCATTTAATTATCGACATACAAGTTATGGGTTAAAACACGCTTGTGAAAATTGGTGGCGTGTAGAGCAAAGTAAATTGGGTATTCAAGACACTGTGTCTTATGTTGCTAACGGTTGCTTGATTGTGGCAGCTTTAATTTTAGAATGGAAATTCACTGATACTTACCAAGGACATAGATCCATTAATGTGTATTTCCGGATTAGTGAAAAAAGTCTGAAACGATTGAAACCAGACGAGCTAGGTTAAAACCGCAATGACTAAAAATCAACTTCTTTCGCTTCCTAGCTGGGAATTGGGCAATTTTAGATATTCATCTGCGTTTATCTGCGTTTATCTGCCTATATCTGCGCTTAAAAAAAAGAAGTTTTATTAACCGCAGATAAAAATTGACAATGTAAAAAATTTTAAGCTGACTCAGGTTTAGGTAGCGAAGACGGAAGTACCAATAACTCAGCAGTCGATCGCTTCTCAACCATTTCTTTCGTAATCATACACCGAGTCACATCCTTGCGCGACGGCAACTCATACATTACTTCCAACATCAACTCTTCGACAATTCCTCTGAGTGCCCGCGCCCCAGTTTTGCGTCGGTATGCTTCCTGGGCGATCGCACGAACTGCATCTATCTTAAACTCCAACTGCACATTATCCATCTTCAGCAGCTTTTGATACTGCTTAACCAAAGCATTGCGCGGTTCCGTCAAAATCGCCATCAG
>JAYTZD010000321.1:0-13480 GCA_043742065.1 Oscillatoriales bacterium | reverse complement strand
CTACCGACAAATATTGTAGGGACACGGCACTGCCGTCTCCTAATTTTGGCTACTAAAGTCCTCACTACAAAATTAATTAAAGTTATTTAATCGGACTTCATAAGTAAGTCCACCTAACTAAACATAAGATATCGATGGCTAAAAAACTTACTGTATAAGCACTATTTCTTCCTTCTTCCTTCTTCCTTCTTTCTTCTTCCTTCTTCCTTCTTCCTTCTTCCTTCTACTAACAACTAACTACAGAAAACGTTTCACAAAAATGGAAGCTAAATCTTACAAAGACACCGTAAATCTGCCCCAAACCAAGTTTGAAATGCGCGCCAACGCCGTCAAACGGGAACCGGAATTGCAACAATTTTGGGCAGATGAACACATCTACGATCGCCTTTCCCAGGACAATCCGGGCGACTTGTTCATCCTCCACGACGGCCCGCCCTACGCTAACGGCCAACTCCACATCGGCCACGCCCTCAACAAAATCCTCAAAGACTTCATCAACCGCTATCAGATGTTGTGCGGTAAAAAAGTCCGCTATGTACCCGGTTGGGATTGTCACGGATTGCCGATCGAACTTAAAGTATTGCAAAACATGAAATCGGAGGAAAGGCTCAATCTTACCCCGATCGAACTCCGTCGCAAAGCCGCCGCCTTCGCCCAAGAAACTGTCGAACAACAACGCGCTTCCTTCAAAACCTACGGCGTTTGGGGCGACTGGGAACATCCGTATTTAACCCTGAAGCCGGAATACGAAGCCGCCCAAATCGGTGTATTCGGTCAAATGGTGCTCAAAGGCTACATCTATCGTGGATTCAAACCGGTTCACTGGAGTCCGAGTTCCAAAACCGCCCTCGCCGAAGCTGAATTGGAATATCCCGAAGGCCACACATCGCGTAGCATCTACGTCGCCTTTCATGTGAGGAAATTGTCAAAAACTTTGCAATCGAAGCTCAAGCGCTATATGCCGAGCCTCTGGGCAGCGATTTGGACGACTACTCCTTGGACGATTCCTGCTAACTTGGCGATCGCCGTTAATCCCGAACTGGATTATGCAGTGGTGGAACCGCCGGCAAATTCTAATATCGCCCAACAATTCATGTTAGTTGCTGTCGATGCGGTCGATCGACTATCGGCAACTTTGAACACAGATTTAAAGATACTTGCGATCGTTAAAGGTAAAGAATTAGAAGGTTGTCAGTACAAACATCCATTGTTCGATCGCGAAAGCCCGATCGTCGCTGGTGGCGATTACATTACCGCTGATTCTGGTACGGGATTGGTTCACACCGCACCGGGCCACGGACAAGAAGATTTTATCGTTGGAAAACGCTGCGGTTTACCAGTTTTGACTCCCGTAGATGAAAGCGGCAATTTCACCGCCGAAGCCGGAGTATTCTCCGGTTTAAATGTCCTCGGAACTGGCAATGGTGCAGTGATTGATGCCCTTGCAGCAGCAAATTGTTTGATTAAAGAGGAAAGTTACGCTCACTCTTATCCTTACGATTGGCGCACTAAAAAGCCGACAATTTTTCGGGCGACGGAACAATGGTTTGCGTCGGTAGCAGGGTTCCGCGATGAAGCGTTAAAAGCCATTTCTAGTGTGAATTGGATTCCCGCCCAAGGGGAAAATCGGATTACTGCAATGGTAGGCGATCGATCGGATTGGTGCATTTCTCGTCAACGGACTTGGGGCGTTCCGATTCCCGTATTCTACGACGAAGAAACTAACGAACCGTTGCTAAATGCCGAAACCATCGCCTATGTCCAAGCAATTATTGCTGACAAAGGTTCTGATGCTTGGTGGGAAATGTCGATCGCCGAATTACTACCGGAATCTTACCGCAATAATGGCCGCACTTACCGCAAGGGAACTGACACGATGGATGTGTGGTTTGACTCTGGTTCTTCCTGGGCCGCAGTTGCTCAAGGGCGATCGGAATTGAACTATCCTGCTGATATGTATTTGGAAGGTTCAGACCAACATCGCGGTTGGTTTCAATCCAGCTTACTCACCAGCGTAGCAACTAACGGCGTTGCTCCTTACAAAACAGTTTTGACTCACGGTTTTGTGTTGGATGAAAAAGGCCGCAAGATGAGCAAATCTGAAGGAAATGTTGTCGATCCAGCATTGGTAATCAAGGAATATGGAGCCGATGTTTTGCGGTTGTGGGTGTCTTCGGTAGACTATTCCGCCGATGTGCCTTTGGGTAAAAATATCCTCAAACAGCAATCGGATGTCTACCGCAAAATTCGCAATACAGCTAAGTTTTTACTGGGGAATTTGCACGACTTCGATCCGGCTAAAGATGCTGTGGCTTACGAGAATTTGCCGGAACTCGATCGCTATATGTTGCACAGAATGGGCGAAGTTTTTGCGGAAGTTAAAGATGCTTTTGATAACTTCCAATTTTCCCGATTTTTCCAAACTGTGCAGAATTTCTGTACGGTGGACTTGTCGAATTTCTATCTGGATATTGCCAAGGATCGACTGTACATCAGCGCTACGGATGCTCACCGTCGCCGGAGTTGTCAGACGGTGATTGCGATCGCTGTGGAGAATTTGGCAAAGGCGATCGCACCTGTGTTGTGTCACATGGCTGAGGATATTTGGCAATACATTCCTTATCCCACATCTCACAAATCCGTGTTTGAATCGGGTTGGGTGGAATTGGATGCGAAATGGCACAATCCCGAATTGGCGACTCGCTGGCAATATTTGCGGCAAGTGCGGGGCGAAGTTAACAAGGTTTTGGAACAAGCAAGGACTGAAAAGGCGATCGGTTCTTCTTTGGCGGCTAAGGTTTTATTGTATGTTCCCGATGTCGAGAAAAGAACACAACTGCAAGCTTTGAATCCTAGTAGTGATGGATTGCTGGCTTTTGTGCGATCGCAAAATTCAATCATCGAGTTAGCCGCAGCCGAAAAAGCCAAAGCAATACAAGATAAACAGGAAGAAAAAGCCGCAAATGTTGCTAAGGTCTTGACAGGAACGACAATTCATGTTGAGGTGGAAACGATCGCAAAGGGCGATCGACCTTCTGAAATTATCGAATACTCTGCCGTTGAAACACCGGTTCCAGATGCACAACCAGCATTCGATTTCGATAAAGTCGCTCAGTTTGTCGCGGATTTACCTACCTACGCGGGCAATTTCTTCACAGAATACCAAAAACCTTTGGTAACACTTGGGTTAATCACCTCAGTGTTGGTAACGGCGAGAATAACCGCCGGGATGTTGGATACGATGAATCAGATTCCTCTAGTGGGAGGAGTTGTAGAAATCGTCGGCATCCTATTCACAATGTGGTTTGCTGTCCGTTACTTATTGTTTGCGGACAATCGTCAAGAACTTGCAGAGAAAATCAGTCTTTTGACAGCAGATGTGGTAGGAAAAACCACGGCGATTGGAGTAGGTGAAAAAGATGCGATCGCACTGGAAAACCTAGTAGAATCTGGGATTGTCGAAACACCTGAAGTTCCGAAAATCGTACTGGAAAAATCGGTAGAATCAGTAACTGTCACAATTCCGGCAATCCCGAAAAATCAAGTAATTACAGTACCAAAATCAACACCTGCTGCGACAAAACCTGCAATTTCTGATTCTGCAATAGTCAATAACTGTGTAGACGAACTGCGGTATTTGTTTATCACTTCGGAAGTGGAACTAATAGAGTCGAATGTAGTTCTGCAAGAATTGCCTTACAGCTTCCAGTCTCCAGAGTTGGGAATTGGTGTTGTGAAAGCAAATGGCGAAAAGTGCGATCGATGTTGGAATTATTCGACTCATGTCGGAGAGTCGATCGAACATCCGCTAATTTGCGAACGCTGCGTTTCAGCAGTAGACGGCGAATTTTAACGTAGGCTTTATACCGCGCACCTTACATCTAAATGTAGGGTGCGTCATAACCACAGAAAAGTCTATTTCCACTGTCTAAAAAGATTTTTTTTGCAACATCATTAGCTTTAGCAGAAGCTTTAGAAATATTGCTAGCTGAACCTGAATTGGGAGAGCAGTTTGGCAAAGCCGGAGCGGACTGAAGAATAAGAGTTACCATTTCGATCGCACGCCCGATCGCAAAGTGGAAGTTAAGTTGCTAAAACCTGCGATTGCTCCGGTTTTGGGAAAGCGGCTTATGGTGCGATCGCCCAATTGACAGTTCGACCAACTAATAATATCGGAGTCGGTTTAGCCTATGTGCGCTCTTACAATAGCCTGGATACCGGAACAGGGAGCGATCGGGCAAATGACCCCTTTGACGGCGAAAGCGATGCCATTGCAGCCAATTCTTTCGGCATTCAATCCACCGTCAAAATCAGCCGCCAGCTTACAGCCGGAGGTTGGGTGGGCTATACTCGCGCCCAGGCTCTCGATTTGCGCGATCGACCTCAAGCGAGTATGTTGAATTGGGCAGTCACTTTAGCCTTCCCCAATTTGGGTTCAGAAGATAGTGTAGGAGGTATAATTATCGGTCAGCAACCTAAAGTAATTAACAGCGATTTCATTGAAGACAATCGAGAATATATCGACTCGAATACATCGCTGCATTTAGAAGCATTTTATCGCAGGCAATTAACCGATAATCTAGCAGTAACTCTAGGTTTATTAGCCATAACCAACCCAGAACATAATAGCAATAACGACCAAATTTGCATCGGCACATTACGAACAACATTTAGTTTTTAATAAGCCTAAAAATTCACTATGAACAACACCACTCGCGTTATTCTCGTCCGTCATGGTCAAAGTATGTATAATCAGCAAGGACTGTATCAAGGCTGCTGCGACGATTCTTATTTGACTGAAAAAGGTCGTTTAACCGCCTATCAAACAGGAATTTGCTTAAGCAGCATTCCCCTTGATGTTGTTTACAGTAGCCCTCTTCAGCGGGCTAGAGAGACAACCAGCGAGATCTTAAGTGCGATCGCAACTATAGCCGACACTCGCCCCGAATTGCACATCGATCAAAACTTGAAAGAAATTGACTTGCCCGCCTGGAATGGTTTATCATTCAAATATGTTCGAGAACAACTTGCTGAAGATTACCGCTGTTGGAAAGAACGCCCTCATGAATTTCAGATGTCCAATGAAATTGATGATAATTCCCCCGTTAGCAATTCAGTTGCCACTTTAGTCAAACCGCAAAATTTCCCAGTCCAAAACCTCTACCGCCAAGCTCAAAAATTCTGGCAGACATTCTGCCAAAATCTGTTTGTAAAACAATCTTAGTTATCAGTCACGGAGAGACTATCAAAGCACTAATTAGTACCGCGATTGGGATGAAATGTCAAGACTTTCATACCCTACAGCAGTCGAATTGTGGAGTCAGTATTCTGAGTTTTATCGGTGCAGAACATCAGGCTGAATTAGAAGCGATGAATTTGACAAATCATTTAGGAGAAACTTTGCCTAAACTCAAAGAAGGCAAACAAGGACTGCGTTTGCTGCTAGTGCCCACAGACAATCAAAAAGACATTTATACCGACAGAGTTGCCAAAATTATTGAGCAAAGCCCTCTCAATTTTTGCCTAAACAGTGAGGGAGAAAACTCCACACAAATGGCAGAAAAATTTATGCGATCGCATCCAAATCCGACAGTACAGTTATCCATCTCAACTGAAAAATTTATGCAAACTTAGCACCAAACAATTTCCGGGATAACGTACCAAAACTCATCTCTTTGCACTGGGTTAGTCGTTGCCGAAGCCAGCGAAATTCGAGGAGCATTAAATCAAGTTTTAGGCTTGCAACTCCAACAGCAATCTCTCAAGGTTCAACCCGGAACTATCAACATTTTACACTATCCCGCCTCCGCCAAATATCCTGTATTGCAAGCGATGAATCTCTCCGGTGAAATTAGTTAATGCTGGCTTCAAATTGTTTACATTACCAATAACCAATTAGCAATTACCCACAATGAAAATTTTAGTCACAGGTGCAGCAGGCTTTATCGGCTATCATTTAGCTCAAAGATTATTGGCAGAAGGGCAAGAGGTTTACGGTATAGACAACTTAAACGACTATTACGATGTCAATCTCAAAAAAGCGCGGCTAGCTCAACTCCAGCCTCATTCAGAGTTTACTTTTGAGCAGTTAGATTTGAGCGATCGCACTGGCATATCCCAACTCTTCCAAAATCATAAATTTGACCGCGTTGTCCACCTTGCAGCCCAAGCTGGTGTGCGCTACTCCCTGGAAAATCCCCACGCTTACGCAGACAGCAACCTGATGGGATTTTTGAATATCTTAGAAGGTTGTCGTCACAGCAAAATCGAGCATTTAGTCTTTGCTTCTTCTAGTTCCGTTTATGGTACTAACACCAAAATTCCCTTTGCGGTTAGCGATAATGTCGATCATCCGATTTCCCTGTACGCCGCCACAAAAAAAGCCAATGAATTGATGGCTCATTCCTACAGCCATTTGTACAATTTGCCAATCACTGGATTACGCTTTTTTACAGTATACGGTGCTTGGGGACGACCGGATATGGCGTATTTTAAGTTTGTCAAGGCGATCGCCGAAAACAAACCGATTGATGTTTATAATTTCGGTAAGATGCAGCGCGACTTCACTTATATTGATGATGTCATTGAAGGAGTTGTGCGAGTCATGGAAAAACCTCCTCAATCCAATTCAGAAACATCAAGTACCGTTCCCTATAAGATTTACAATATTGGCAATAATTCCCCTGTGGAATTGTTGACTTTTATCGAAGTCATTGAAAAAGCAATGGGCAAAAAAGCGGTTAAGAATTTGTTGCCGATGCAGCCCGGTGATGTACCTTCTACTTATGCAGATGTAGATGATTTGATGGCGGATGTAGGGTTTAAGCCTAGTACAACCATCGAGGAAGGAATTCGTCAGTTTGTAGAGTGGTATCGAGAATATTACCGGGCATAGGGAATTGGGCATAGGGAATTGGGCATGGGGAATTGGGAATTGGGCATAGGGAATTGGGAACTCGTGCTCTACCCAACCTACTTCATTTATTTGAGAAAGGCTATAGCCTATTACCAATTACCTATTACCAATTACCTATTACCAATTATCCATCGTACCTCATTTTTCTGAGGAACGCTATATCGCTCTTTATGCCTTAGCCTCAACCCAAATTGTTAGTCCTTCAACCCTCAAGCCTTTGCCACGAGTGCCGCAATATTGACCGTTAGAACCAGTTGGAGTATCACCAACATTTTGGATATGAGCTGTGTAAAGTACGTTGTATTTATCAGCATCAACTCCCGTCAGCCGCGCCGCAAATCCTTCAATCCGCTTAGCTTTACCTCGAAATCCAGCTAAGTCTCCTTCTTCGATCCAAGCAGTATCGCCAACACTTTCAACGTGAGCCATATACTGTAATTTAAGACCGGCAACCGGAGGCTCTATTTTCATCTGAAATCCTTCGACGCGACGGCCTTGACCTTTGCTACCAGCATATTCTCGATCGCTAAAAGTGCGATCGCCAATTCCTTGAATATGCGCTAACACTTTTAACCCCACAGGCTGGGCTGGTTGAGCTTTTGCGGAAGGAACAACCCAAACGTTGATACCTTCGACTCTCAAAGCTTTGCCGCGAGTGCCGCAATAGTCGCCGTTTGAGACGACCTTTGTGTCACCAACATTTTGAATGTGAGCAGTGTAAAATACGTCGTATTTACTAGCTTCAGCCCCGCTCAATCGCACGGCAAATCCTTCAATTCGTTTGCCTTTACCCCGGAAACCTGCTAATTCCTGTTCGCTAACCCAAGGAGTGTCGCCCACACTTTCAACGTGAGCCATATATTCGACTTTTAAGCCGGGAATTGCAGGCTCTAAACTAACTTGAAATCCTTCGACGCGCCGCCCTTGAGCCTTTGTACCGGCGTATTCTTGAGAACCAAAAGTGCGATCGCCAATGCCTTGAATGTGTACCAAAACTTTCAATCCCAAAGTTCCTTCTACGGGCGCTGGTTTCGCGGCCGTTGGTGCACCGAAAACAATGTTTCCAGAGCCTTTACTCTGGAGAGATTGAGGCATTTCCATGCTGGGAACAATAATTACCTCGTGCATCGGGGCTGAGGGTGCTGGTGATTCCAAAATCTTGATTTCGGGCACAACTACAACTTGTTTCGGGGCGACATTTCCCGACGGGATCAGGATGATTTCTGGTAAGGGTTCAACAACTGCTGGGGGTAGGGGTGCGATTGTGGCTGCTACCGGCACTTGAAAGGCTCTTGGCATCTCGGCAACGATCAATTTGCCTCTGGAAATGGCAACGGCTATTTGTTTGCCAAAGGCTGCGCTGACGGTTTCTTCGAGGATGACCCACTGTTCGTCATTTAATTGATCTTGTTGTTCTACGAGGGCGAGGACAGCCGCCACTGGGTGTTTGCCGCTGACTAAGGATTCTGCATCTGAGTGCAGTTGAGTCGGGGTTGATTCCGAAATCGCGCGGTACAGTTCACGGGCTCTACCATGCACTGATTGTAATGGCCCAAAGTCGCTTTGTTCGCGGTGGGCGATCGCCAATACTCGATCGAGCACTTTTAAGGCTTGGGAACGAATTTCTCCTTTGCCTTCAGAAGCTGCGATTGTCTGGATTAAGTTTTGAATTTCTTTGAGGGAGGTAATTTCTCCCGGTATGAGAGAGGAGTTGCTGAGCTCCAGAGCTTGTTTTTGGACGACGGAAAAACTTCGGCTGTAACTCACTATTTCTTGCAGCAAGCTTTCTGACGGAGGAAGGCCGGAGTCTTGGAGTTGTTTGGCTGCTTCTGCGAGTCGATCGGCTAAATTAGGATAAATTTCCGATAGTCTAGCTATTTGTTGTAGCAAATCTTTATGAGTTGGTTCCATAGTCTGTCGTAAATATTTAACTTGACCATTGTAGACGTTCATTGCCCTTGAGAGTGCCACAGATCCAATGCCTTCTCCATTCAGCCTTCAACAGAACCGAGATTTTCCTGATTTCCCTGCCCTCCCTGGCCTGTGATCTGCGTCACCTACAAACCAGTCGCTAGTCACAGTTTCCAAGTCTGCTCGTCACTGAATGACCACAACAATGTCACACAAACCAAGTTATAGCCGTCACCGTCAATTCCAGATAAATTTTTCATACTAAAGGTGTACAAGTTTTAAAATCCACAAGTGTTATGGTACTGATTCGCGATGTTGTCCAACAAGCTATGACAATAGGCTATCTAACTATTGAATCTGAAAATTTATTGCGCCGGATGTTAACGACCACGACTTACGAATTAGAAGACTTAAATGCTTTTATGACTTTGCAGTTAGCGGCTATGTCTGGCTTGGTAAAACAAGAGTCTCGTGAATTGAGAGAGTATCAATACTGTCATCAGGCAGTCTCTGACCCTGCCAATTATTGATCGATCGGCTTTACATACATTCAAATTTAGTCAGGAATATTAAAATCATGCTGATTCGTGACGTAGTAAAACAAGCTATTGCGGCTGGATATCTGAGCCTGGAAGCGGAAAATCAAATTCAGCAAATTTTTTCCTCAGCGCAGTGCGAATTGGAAGATTTGAATGCTGTTATGACCTTGCAGTTGGCGGCAATGGCGGGCCGTGTGAAGCAACAGTCTCTGGAATCCATCAACTTAAAGCCAGGACACGGCAGTGCCGTGTCCCTACAATTATTGCGGTAGGGAAGCGGCACTGCCGTGTCCAATTATCGCGGTAGGGAGACGATGCCGTGTCCTCGCTTATCATTCCGGTTTTACCGGAATTGAGATCAGCCCCTATCTGTACTTAGTCGATCGAGATTGACTGAGGCCCCTTACTCTTACCATTGCTGGTGTCGGTGGTGGGTGGTGTGTAGGAAGTTGAACCTGTTTGCTCATCAATCCAGCTCTTAACTGGGTCTTGCTGAAGGTTAAGCCGAAGCAGACCAGACACAAATCCGCCCGTAAATGCGATCGGCTGTTCAAGCAATTCTTTGACCACCGGGATTAGTTCGTCGAGGAACATTCAAAATTCTCCTTATACTGCTAGCCTTATATGTTAACTGTAACGTTAATTTTATGTGCCGTTTACTTGGCTATCTCGGCGGGCCGATTTTACTCGATTCTCTTCTGTACAAGCCCGAACATTCCTTGATTGTGCAGAGTTACCAACCCCATGAAATGACTTCTGGGCTACTCAATGCTGACGGTTTTGGCATTGGCTGGTATCACTCACGCCTGGATACTGACCCGTTTATCTACAAAAACACACAGCCAATTTGGAGCGACGTCAACCTTCCAAGTATCAGTAGATACATTGAATCGGGATGCGCTCTAGCCTATGTTCGTAGCGCAACTGTAGGACAAGCTGTAGATTTGAGCAACTGTCAGCCTTTTGTGTACAACCGCCTGATGTTTGTCCACAACGGCTTTATCAAGAATTTTCGGCAAACTCTGTACAGACCAATTCGCGATCGGCTCAGCGATGCGACCTATCAATTAATCAATGGTACTACAGATTCAGAGCATATCTTTGGTTTATTTGTCAATGAATTGAGAGCGGGAAATCTGACTCTAGCAACGGCTTTACGAAATTGCCTCCACACTTTGGCAGAACTGGCAAATTTCAATGGCGTAGAATTTTCAGCTAATATAATTGTCAGCGATGGACACAAGCTAGTTGCCTCTCGCTTTGCTTCCCAAAAGGCTCCTCCTTCCCTCTATTGGCTGCGGGACGATCCAAATTTTCCAGAAGCTGTGATTATTGCTTCTGAACCTTTATTTACTGCCAATTGGCATGAGTTTCCAGCCCAAAGCATGATCAGTACGGGAGAAGACGGTGATCTCAAAGTCTATTCAATGTTGTAAAGAACTAATTTATCGTGATTTGCAGGAGTGTCGCAGAAGCACTTTCAAGCTATTTGCAGGCATCGATTATGATACTTTCTGTCGCCAAGCTCATCCTGACTTTAGTCCGGTTGGCTGGCATTTAGGTCACATTGCTTATACGGAGGATTTATGGCTGTTACAGAAATGTGGTGGATTTAAACCTGTATTTCCTGAGTATCACCAACTGTTTGCTGCTGATATTTTGCCGAAGCAAGAACGGGTTTATTTGCCGACTATGCCAGAAGTTGAATGCTATCTTGATGCGGTGCGGAAAAAGGTATTAGATTATTTGGAAATAGCGCCGATCGCACAGCAAGAACGTCTGTGGCAATTTATTGTTCAACATGAAAGTCAGCACTGTGAAACAGTTGCTTTTGTGTTGCAAATTCAGCAGGGGAAGAACCCCCTCCTACCCCCCCCAAGGGGGCAAGTCAGAAGAACCCCCCCCTACCCCCCCCAAGGGGGGAAATTAGAAGGAATATTAATGCCCAATGCCCGATGCCCAATGCCCGATGCCCAATTCCCGATGCCCAATTCGACTATTGAAATTGCTGCGGGGGAATTTTATATGGGAAGCGATCGCATTGAGGCTTTGGATAATGAGCGATCGCGCCACCGATGCTATTTGGGCAAATATGCGATCGACCGTTATCCAGTTACTTGCAGTCAATACCGCAATTTTATGGACTCTGACGGCTATCTAAACCCTCAGTGGTGGTCAGCAGACGGCTGGAAATGGCTGCAAGTTCATTTAGTCGATCGCCCGCTGTACTGGTCAGAAAATCCCGCTGTGGACAATCACCCAGTTTGTGGAGTCAGTTGGTACGAAGCCGAAGCTTACTGCAATTTCATCGGCAAGCGACTACCCACGGAATCCGAATGGGAAAAAGCAGCTAGTTGGGATGCAGCAAGTCAAATTCAGCGCATCTATCCTTGGGGGGAAGAATCACCAAATTTATCCCTATGCAATCACGGCAATAATCTGAGAAATACATCCCCAGTTGATCAGTTCCCAAACGGAGCGAGTGCTGTTGGTTGCTGTGATATGTTGGGTAATGTTTGGGAGTGGACTGTATCAACCTTTGACGCTTATCCAGGATTTGAAAGTTATCCTTACAGAGGCTATTCTCAAGCATATTTCGATGGAGAGCACCGAGTTTTAAAAGGTGGGAGTTGGGCGACTCCTCCTCAAACATTGCGATCGAGTTTTCGCAATTGGTACGATCCGGGCGTGCGACAAATTATCGCTGGTTTTCGCTGCGCTCAATGATCATGTAACCTAACAAAGAGCAGAAACCCGGTTTCTCAAAGAAACCGGGTTTCTAGATGAGCGAATTCCTGTATCCATTTGTGCATCTTCAAACTACTGTATGAAATCCTCAAGACTTTCCGACACGACAAACTCAGCCTCGACGAAGGAAAATCGCTTACACTTAGAGCGACTGGTAAGTGCTGCGACACCGACACCCGCAGAAATCAATGCTGGTAGCGATGTCGTCAGCGGGTTGACTCAAACCCCCAAATCCTTACCTCCAAAGTATTTCTACGACGATCGCGGATCGAACCTATTCGAGTTGATCTGTCAGTTGCCCGAATATTACCTGACACGCACTGAGGCGGCGATTTTGGCAGGATGTGCGGGGGCGATCGCAAATCTGACTGGCCCCTGCGAAATCGTCGAACTAGGTAGCGGTAGTTCCACCAAAACGCGGATTCTCCTCGATGCTTACAGTCAACGGGAATATCCCCTGCATTATTTGCCGATCGACATCAGTCCCACTATCCTAGAAAGCAGCGCTGATCAACTTTTGGCAGACTATCCGTCACTTCAGATTCACGGACTCGTCAGCACCTACGAATTAGCTTTGGCAAAAATCGCCCCATCGCCATTGCCAACCCGAATGATTTGTTTTTTAGGCAGCACTCTTGGCAATCTGAGTCCTCAAGAATGCGATGTATTTTTCTCGCAAATAGTCGGTGCATTACAGCCCGGAGAGTATTTTTTGTTGGGCATTGACTTGGACAAATCTAAGGATATTTTAGAGCCTGCCTATGATGACAATCAAGGGGTAACTGCTGCATTTAATTTGAATATGCTCAGGCATTTGAATCGGAAGTATGAAGGAAATTTTGACTTGACGCAGTTCGAGCATTTGGCATTTTATAATCAAGCAGAATGTCAAATTGAAATGCACTTGAAAAGCCAAAAAGCACAAACAGTGAATTTGCGTGCGCTCGATTTAACGGTTGAATTTGCAGCGGGAGAAACTATCAGAAGTGAAATTTCTCGCAAGTTTAAGCTTAATACTGTGCAGGAAGAACTGACCCAGCGTGGTTTAAAGCCTGTACAAGTTTGGACGGATTCAAATCAGTGGTTTGGTTTGATACTTTGTCAGATGTCAGATGTTATATCATTTCCGGTTGCACCGGAATGATCTAGAGGAGACGTCAGAAATTAGGACACGGCAGTGCCGTTTCCCTACAAGATTATTTTGGGTAGGGACACGGCACTGCCGTCTCCTCTATATCATAGATCGTGCAACCGGAATTGATATAACGAGTCATATCAAATCCGTTTGCATCGGAATGATCTAAACGGAGGAGACGGCAGTGCCGTGTCCCTACGATGGCGGTAGGGACACGGCACTGCCTTGGAC
>JAYTZD010000320.1:0-3328 GCA_043742065.1 Oscillatoriales bacterium | reverse complement strand
AAAACGTCACCGAAATAAACTCTGGTTTTAGTAACTTAAATAGATATAACACTCGCGTTCAATCAGCAGGCGGAACCCCATCAATGGGGGATATATCTGCTACAGATTCCTATTTTGAACAAAACGGCACGGTTCTCAACTCAATTGCTACGGGTACAAAAGTCGGAGAAATTAATTCTCTCACACCAGCAGCTTTGAGTGCTATTGGCCTTGATTTTGGTCAGTTTAAGGCTACAGGTTCGCAAACAATTGGATTCAGTTTCGATAAATCTGCGATGCCTTCTGGGAACTATGTTGCTAACTTGTTTGCGGAATGTGCTAATGATGCGATCGCAATCAAAAGCTCCTTTACAAAAGAATCTTCTGAACCAGTACCCGAACCTTCTACTATATTCGGTACTTTAGCTGGATTTGGGATTTTAGGTATTGGTGCGGCAAAACGCAAATTGAAGCGTCAAATTAGCTGTAATTAATATTACCGGAAATTAGGACACGGCAGTGCCGTGTCCCTACAATATGATTTTGGGTAGGGAAACGACATTGCCGTGTCCTCGGTTACTACTCTAAGCGAGACTGAAATCGGCAGCATTAATCACGCTAGCAGACACCCCATTCAGAGAAGCTAAAATTTCACCAGTTGCTGACAAACGGATGAATGTTGAACTGTTTTCTTGAGTAATTGACAATTGCGAGAAGGTTAAACCGTTTGCCAGTGAAATCAAGTCGATGCCGTCTGCAAAATCCAAGATAGTATCGATGCCAGAAGTGGTAGATAATAAGAAGCGATCGCTCCCCAAACCTCCGATCGAAGTATCATCTCCGAAGCCGCCACTGAGGAAATCATTGCCATCACCGCCATTGAGCAGATCGTTACCCAGATTTCCAAACAGGATATCGTCATTGCTATTACCCAACAAAGTATCATTATCCTTGCCACCATAAATAGTATCATTCCCCCAACCGCCCTCAAATAAATCATTGCCACGTCGGGCGCTCATGAAATCGTTATTGCTGCCGGCAGTGAAAGTGTCATTGTCATTTGTGCCGATAATTGAATTGCCACCGCCTTCCATCGCACTCGTGTTAATAGGAGTAATGATAACGGCTGGGTTGTTACCAATAATCTTTACTTGTGGCTCCCCAGGAATTAGTTTAGCAATAAAAATATCATAGTCATCTCCTCTTTTTGCCACCTGCAAAGGATTTACTATTGGGAAATTAGTAGAAGTAGTATCTCCAGCCACATAAACAGCACCAAAAGTATCCACCGCAATAGCACGACCGTAATCGTTGCCGCTGCCGCCGAGATAAGTAGAATCAACTAAAGCAGAACCCGATGAATTGATTTTCGTGACAAAAGCATCTTCACCGCCACCGCTGACACTTTGAATAGCATTATTAGTTGGGAAATTAGTCGAAGTCGTTACCCCCACCACATAAACATTATTCTCACTGTCAGCAGTAACGCCATTGCCAATATCATCTGCGCTGCCTCCCAAATAAGTTGAATAGATCAAAGAGTTACCGCGAGGACTCACCTTACTGACAAAAGCATCATAAGTACCACCTGCATTAGCTGCTTGAATTGGACTAGCTGTAGGAAAATTAGTTGAAGAGGTAAATCCCACAATATAGGCATTTTCAGCACTATCTACAGCGATATCAGTACCTAAGTCAGAGTCACTGCCACCTAAATAGGTGGAATAAATACGTGTACCATTCGCATCAAATTTAGCGACAAAAGCATCAGCTTTACCTCCAATTCTATCCTGAAGAGGAGCGTTTACCGGGAAGTCAGTCGAATAGGTAGTTCCGGTGACGAAGGCATTACCTGCGCTGTCTACTGCAATATCTCCAGCATCCTCAAATTCGCTACCGCCCAAGTAGGTTGAATAAATTAAACCACTGCCAGTTGGATTAACTTTAGTAATAAACACATCCAACAAGCTTCCTCTTGTAGGCTGGGATGCACCGGGAGTTATGCGGTAATCGTTGTCCGTGTCTCCGGTAACATAAGCATTCCCCTCACTATCTACGGCAATGCCTTTGCCACTACTATTGCCGCTAAGACCTAAAATACTAGAATAAACTAGAGCATTTCCAGTTGCATTCAGTTTAGTAACAGAGGCGAGATTAGCAAAAAACCGATTTTTTTCAGAAGTTATGTTAGGTTGAAGAGCGCCAGTCGTAGTTGGGAAAGGCGACCCAGATACTCCTATTTCGACTTGTCCGGCTAAGTAAGCATTACCTTGACTGTCTACCGCAATCGCCAGACCGAAATCATCACCAGAACCACCAATATAAGTAGAGTAAACTAATGCCGTTCCTTCGGGGTTAATTTTGGTAATGAAGAAATCTTCTTGATACTCTGCCGCCGTAGTTTGGTAAACACCAGGAGTAGTAGGAAATTCGTCGTCATTAGTAGCACTACCGTTAAAAGTAGTTCCAATAATGTAAGCCGCACCGGTGCTATCTACGGCGATGTTGTTTGCCTGGTCATAGCGACTGCCACCTAAGTAAGTCGAGTAAGCTAAAACCGGGTCGATAACTAGGGGTTGAGTGCGATCGAACTCTCCCAAACTGAAACCTACTTGACCGTTTTCTAATAAATTGTAGGCTGCGGGAACATTCACCCGCTGTCCGTTAATATCTTGATAAACGATCGGTGCGTTATCAATCAATTCACCTAGTGGTGTTTCTAAAGTCAGCGCGCCGTCGTCACGCAACCGGATGCTATTAACACCAGTATAGTTCATTTTAATTTGACTCGGATCGGCAAAAGCTGCAACTAAAAATTCGCTTTTAAGTTGTCCTTCTTTTCCTTTGAAAATACGATCGATTCCTTGATATACACTATGATAAATGACTCCGTTAAAAGTCGGAACTTCGGTGTGCCATTGGCTGGAATCTTCGCCTAAAATAAAGTTAGCAAATCCCGGCAATTTTTCTAACCCGGAAATTGTGGGATTCGGGTTGCTGTTGGCTAAACTGCTGCGAACAGTAGCAGAATTTGTTGCTGCATTGCCCGGTTCATTGGGTTTTTGGAAAGCGGTAAAGGTGATTTCGTTGGGAGTGAAATAGATACTGTGACCGGCACCTTTCACCTGGAATTTTACATTAGGGTCAGTTTGTCCAGCATTTGCAATAAAACTTAAGGGAATTTGACCGTAGGATGCTTGTTGATTTGGAGAGTTCATAGCTAATCTTCGTGAATAAAATATGTTGTTAAAGTTGAAAAAGTTCTCATTCAGGACTATACTGAGTCTAAATCATTAGTCTCTGCTTCTCAAGTATTAGACCCAATCTTTGAGAGAGAGCCGCAGAAAAC
>JAYTZD010000319.1:0-3331 GCA_043742065.1 Oscillatoriales bacterium | reverse complement strand
GGCACTGCCGTGTCCTCCAATGCAATTCTTTAATCGAAAATCAAAAATTCAAAAGAAATTAGGAGACGGCTTGGCCTTAGTCCCTACAAGGTTATTTTGGGTAGGGAGACGGCACTGCCGTCTCCTCCAATGCAATTCTTTAATCGAAAATCAAGAATTCAAAAGAAATTAGGAGACGGCAGTGCCGTGTCCCTACAAGGTTATTTTGGGTAGGGAGACGGCACTGCCGTGTCCTCCAATGCAATTCTTTAATCGAAAATCAAAAATCAAAAATCAAAAATCGGATTACCGTCTAGCAATTACAACACCTTGCCTAAAATGAGCAATTGTCGCAATTACCGCAATAGAAAAATAAAATATTCTAATCAGCCAAAAACAAATCAGCATCGACCAAGAAACAATAGTTGGAGCCACACCTGTTAACTGTACAAATTTGGAATTAATTTTTTTTTCAAAGCTATCAAGGTCTTTCATTTCAGATTTATTCGTAGGAATCACCGGAAACTGACCTGTATAGAAGTAATAACCAAAAAAGCCCGGAACTCCTACCTGTTTTGTTAGAAATGAGTTAGTTAATGTAGTAGTATCACCAGGCGATAGCTTTTCCGATTCTTCTACTTTGTCCAGCCAAGAATTATATCTAATTATCGGCGTACTCATAAAAACCAAAGGAACGAGCGCTATCAACAAAATAGCACTAACTTTGCGACCGTATTCAGGCCTTAAAAGTCTGGTTGCTAGACCAAATCCCATGCCGATAAAAGCAAATACTAATATATTTAATAATTCAATAATTTCGATGCCTCTCAACAAATCGCCCAGAATTAAAATTGTATATAATATTTTGTCTGCTAACATCAGCGCGAAAAATTTGATCAGGAATGAAATGCCCACAATCATAGCTGTACTAACTAGATAGCCGATGCCACCGAGAAAGTAAAGTAAAATCGAACCTGTTTGTTTTGATGACTGCATGAAACTATTAGTTAGTTGAAAGGTTAGAAGCGGGTTTGACAAGTTCCCGCTTAGCCGCCTGTGTGACTTTTGCGATCCGTTCTTTCATAACACTCTCTTCCACAGCGTTTTGTTCTGACTGCTGTTCGCCGCTCCCTAACCATAAAAGATACTCGATATTACCAGCCGGGCCAAGTAAAGGCGACCACGTTAAACCCCGTTCCTCCCATCCTAAAGCTCTCGCAGCTTTCCACACTTGAAAAATCGCATCCGCTTGGGTGGCTGAGTCTCGCACTACGCCTTTTTTGCCGACTCTCTCGCGCCCAACCTCAAACTGGGGCTTTACCAGTAACACGGCTTCTCGCGGTGGTGCCAACAACTCCCACAGCGCCGGCAAAATCTTATCCAGGGAAATAAACGACACATCTACTACCGCCAAATCTGCATAAACCCCTTTGGGAAAAGCAGCCGACTGGGCTGAATCTTGCTCCTCCCCTTGACAAGGGGGGGCTGGGGGGGGTGAGTCGCCATAAAGCTCAGTAGCCGTCATGTAGCGCAAATTGGTGCGTTCTTTCAAAATCACCCTTGGATCGTTCCTCAAGCCCCAATCAGCTTGACCGTAGCCAACATCTATGCCATAGACTTTAGCTGCTCCAGCTTGCAACAGACAGTCTGTAAAACCGCCTGTGGAAATGCCACCGTCGAGACAAATTCTATCTGCAATGGGAATGGCAAAAACTTGTAGTGCTTTGGCCAATTTTTCGCCACCTCTAGAAACATAGCGCGATCGCTCTTTAATGTGAATATTTGCTGTAATATCAACCTCAGTCCCCGGTTTGTCAACGACCTGTTGGTTGACTGTAACTTTTCCAGTCCGAATCAAAGCTTGAGCTTGTTGTCTGGAAGTGCACAAATCTAGGTTGACCAATAAAGTGTCTAGTCGCTGTTTAGCCAAAATTATTAATTTTTATAAATTAAGGTTAACGAAAGTACCAGATTAGCATTTATGTGACTTTTGTCACTTAAATTTTTCAGTTTTATCACAAAAAGATATTCGTATCATCACACTAAAAATTCTGAGACGAACACATGATAGTAACTACAGTTCAAACAATTTTGGATTTTGGATTTTGGATTTTGGATTACCGATTCGAGGTGTAGCGCTCAACTATGAAAAATTTTAATTTTCCTATCAGAAAGATAGACAATTGTCAAGAAAACCCCGTGGCATTCGTAAGTGGCAAGATTGTTCACATTCTCTACCCCAATGGGGAAGTAGAAGCCACAACCGTCGAACAAATCGATCGCCGTCAAACGAAAATTTCCCTTGACAAATGTCTCGTCTGGGGATGTATCGGCGATTTTTAGCCCGTGAAAAAAGATCGCTTCTATGCTGTGATGTCATAAAAAGCGATCGATCCAACTTTTACTTAGATTAACCAAACTGAGTTAGATATCTGTTTCGCTCAATTCACGAATCATGTAATCAAAAGGTTGTTCCACAAAAGCCCCGACAGACAAGCCAGCAGCTTCCACTTGAGCCTTAACCATCTCCTTCATAATGCTAATCCCCAGAACCGTCGGGCCAATGGGTACACCCAGAGAATTGTAAGTTTCCCGCAAACCTTGCAGCACCCGCTCATCAAGCACATCGGTACTTCCAGCCACAATAGCGTAAGTAGCATAGCGCAAGTAGTAGTCCATATCCCGCAGACAAGCCGCGTAACGACGAGTCGTGTAGGCATTACCACCAGGGCGGATCAGTTCCGGCTGATCAGCAAATAGCTGAATACCAGCTTGCTTGACAATTGTCGCAGCATTGCTATTAATTGCTGCTGCGGCTTGTACCCGTGCCGTGCCTGTTGCAAAATAAGATTTCAACCGATCGATACCATCTCGGTCTAAATACCTACCAGCAACATCATAATTTTCAATCAGACTCGTCACTGCATCGCGCATAAGTTTCTCTCCAAAAAATCTTTATCAATACTTTGCTATCTGAGATAGACCGCCTATTGTAGACTACTACAAATCGGCGTTTGGTTAAGATTTGAGATAGGATTTTCTGATACAGGTTCAACCCAGCCAGAAAAGCCCCAATTCTGGCGAATGCCTCGTGCGCGGCCCAGACAAAACCAATATCAGGAGTCAGTCATGTTCCAGACACCACAAGAAGCCTTAAACTACATAAAAGAAAATAAGATCCAGATCATCGACCTAAAATTCATCGATATGCCGGGGATCTGGCAACACCTCTCCCTGTTCCACGACCAAATCGACGAAACAGCCTTCACAGACGGCGTACCCTTCGACGGTTCCAGCATTCGCGGCTGGAAAGCCATCAACGAATCAGATATGACAATGGCGATCGATCCTA
>JAYTZD010000318.1:0-3333 GCA_043742065.1 Oscillatoriales bacterium | reverse complement strand
CAACTTAATGCCGGATGCTTCAGCTAATGTGTTGAATTCATGACTGACCAGGGATTCCGGGCTGGTAAGTTCTGCTGAAGTCACTACCTCTGAGTACGGTTCAGATGGGTCAGACCAAGGTTGGACAGGGGAAGCGTTAAATGTTGGAGGCAGGGGGACGCTTTGGGCTTTAACGGCGGCGAGCAATGATTCCAATTGTGCGCTAGCCCGATTGTCTGTATTCTGAACTGTCTCCATACTAGCGATCGACGATTGGTGTGGCATCTCCAGACTTTTTTCTAAAGCCACTTTAAATTGCAGGGTATGGCGCTGCTGACGGTGCAAACGCGATCGCAATTCCTTGCAAACATTTTCTGTAGTGACGAGTTGATGAAACTGTTCGTTATAGCGCTGCACCATAGCAGCAGATTCTCGCTCAACCACCGCTAGTCTAGTTTGGCTGATTGCCAACTGGCTAGTTAAGCTTTCGACTGAAATTTCTTGACCTTGCAGAGTTTGATTGGAAACTTCCAGTCTACCAAAGAGCTTGGTCAATTGTGCTTGAGTGTTTTGGAGTTCAGCATTTTGCTGTTCGAGCAAAGTTTCGCGACTCTCCAAGTTTTTTTGGGACTCTTGGAGAGCTATTTCTAGCTGGGAGATGCGCCCTAAGAGGTCGCGGTTGCATTCATGCAGAGCTTGCATTAGAGTGACTGGAGTCGATCCTTTGCCCTTAGCTTGTTCACTATTCGCCAGCAGATTTTTGAGATTGTCTGAAATCGGGGGTGAATCGGCGGAAATTGCCTGTGTCTGAGATTGCAAATTTTTTGTTTCAGGCTTTGTCGGAATTGCATCTACGCTGATGGCGTTGGGAAAATCGACTGTTTGCCAGTCTTCTTCTGGCGTTTGCCTAACTCCTGCGGAAGTATCTGTCGGATGGGGGTCGATCGGCTCAAAGCCCCCATTAGCACCAAAGTTTGACCCCAATGATTCGATATCCGATCGCAAAATAGAGTGCGGTTGATGCTGATTGGCTTGAATATCAGCTTCTGACATGGCTTTTTATCCCAATATTCACAAAATCTCACCTACAGTCTATCCCACATATCGGGCATTGGGCATTGGGCATTGGGCATTGGGCATTGGGCATTGGGCATTGGGCATTGGGCATTGGGCATTGTTAACTGTTAACCAATTCCCCATTCCCAATATTTTTTTTCAAGCTGTAAAATGTTTATCAAGTATTGCTGGAATTTCAGCAGGTTTGATGCGACTGTAGCGAGTTTTGTCTGGCATCACAACAATATTTGGTCCAGCTTTACACTGTTTGAGACATCCGGTTCCTTGAACAGTAACTTGCCCTGCTAAACCGCGAGAATCTAGAGCAGTTTCTAAAGCTTTACATACTGCTGCACCGCCCCGTTTTTGGCAGTCAGATTTTTGACATACTAATATTTTCCCCTTGGTTTGAGCCGGAGATTTCGTCGTTTGAGGTGCTGTGGCATGAGATGAACTAGCCTTATTGTCGATCGCCCGTTCAAATTTCACAAGCGCCACAGGTGCATTTGTCAGATCTAGCGGTTGCGATGCTCGATCGTTGTTGCTACCAGACAGTTTCAGGCTATAAGCTTTGAGTTTTATTTTCCCATTTTTCAAGTTGTGTTCTTTCTCTCCTACCACTTGAACTCTCAATCCGGGCGTTAAAACCGACGATAGAGATGCCCGCAATTCCTTACACAGCTTGACCAAGAATTCTATACCGCGATCGCTGCAAATTCGCAAATACTTTAATTTATAACCATCTTCAATAATCAGACTGAGGATTTCTCCCTCTAAGCTAAACTCTGAAACTTGCTTACAAGATGTGTGCATGATTATGGCTCCTTTGTTGAATGTTTGGTAAAAATCCTCAAGCCCCCGAATTTATCCGTGGGGTCAATCTAAAATTGCGAAGCATTGCGAGCGAAGCGTGGCAACCTCTAAAATCTAAAATCGATTGACTGGTTTTCGCCTATTTGCCAACAGCACTCCAGCCACTGGGCCAGTTCCGCCCTCGAAGCGCTGACTTGTTTCAACACGCTGATTAGCTGAGCAGCTTGCTTAACAGTGTTGATTTGGGTTCGCAAAGGTTGGTCAACTCCACACCAGCAGGGAATTTCTAATTCTTGCAAGCGTCTGTAAACCTGCCATCTGTCCAGCCAACTGACTTGGACAATCTCACAAACTTCCAATTCTTGATCTAGTGGATTCATTAATTTTTCAGAATAGTAATAATTAGCATTAATTTTTACCCTGACTGATGGCCGACAGAAGTTAAAAGCTAGGTTTTAGCAAAAAGTTAAGGATTCTCAAAAGCCATTCCTAAAAAAGTTTGCCTTCAGCGTAGCTGCTTTCTGCCTTCTGGAGATTTGCCCCATTTTCAGGAAGCATTTAGTAGAAGCATCTTTTTTAAGCATAGCGCAACTGCTAATTATTCTCAACAGGTTTACTAAAAAAATTTCCTACTCTATAAAGTCTTCCACTATTGAACTCAAAAACTGCTAGACCCTGCTTGACTGCTGAATTGAGAGTGTTAAAGTAATTGCATTGGCAACAAACGCTGCCTATTGAAAGGAGAACACACATGGCCCAGATTCAGAGTGCATTGAGACCGTTTGGTCACTTAGCTGAAAACCCAATTTTGTTGGAACATTCCGTCACAGCACCGATTTGTGAAGGAATGAACGCGCTGCTTGCCAGTTTTCAGGCGCTATACCTGCAATATCAAAAACATCATTTTGTAGTGGAAGGAGCAGAATTTTACTCCTTACACCAATTCTTTCAAGAAAGCTACGGAGAAGCTCAAGATAACGTCCACGAATTGGGCGAACGCTTGAACGGATTGGGTGGCATACCAGCAGCTAGCTTCAGCAAGTTAGCTGAGTTGTGCTGTTTCGCACCGGAAGCCGACGGCGTGTATTCCTGCCGCCAAATGCTGGAACACGATTTGATTGCGGAGCAAGCTATTATTGGTTTGCTACGCCGTCAAGCAGCACAAGCAGACAGTTTGGGCGATCGAGCTACGCGCTACCTCTACGAAAAAATCCTGCTAAAAACAGAAGAGCGGGCCTATCACATTTCTCACTTCCTCGCACCGGATACTTTGGTGCAATTGAGCTTGAATTAATAACCTGTTTGCAGTGAAGGAGGCGGTTGAAACCGCTTTTGAGATTGAACTCGAATTTAATAATTCTTCAACTCGCTTGTACATAACAGCGAGTTTTTTAGTCAGGATTTATATTAAATCCGGTAGCATCGGAATTATTAGTAGCTGAAATTAGGAGACGGCAGTGCCGTGTCCCTACAATTAATCTGGCG
>JAYTZD010000317.1:0-30586 GCA_043742065.1 Oscillatoriales bacterium | reverse complement strand
TTTCGCCATCAATCGGTGGAGTATTTTCGGAGACGGCAACAGCAGCATCTATCTTAACTCGTACAGCATCGATCCACTGGCGATCGGCGCGATCGTATTCATCTAACAATCGCAAAGCAACTTCCAGCACTTCTTCGGCAGAGCCATATTTACCAGTTTGCAGTTTAGTCTGAATGAATATCTCTTGGGTTTTCGTCAGAGTAATGCTCATAGTATTGATTTACTCGTTTGCTTCAATTATATCGCATCGATCGATCTTTGAAACTGGCGATCGGCAAAATTAGCATACCAAATTATTTCAAACCAGCACCGGACGACTTCTCAGCGGCACAAGAATTTCATGCAAAACACTAGGCTTCGCACTAAGATACACTTCACCACAATTAGCCTCGTTATATCCAACAATAATTGCACCGATCGCACTACCAATTTCAGGATACATCTCTTCACTCATCTCTCCCTCATCCAAAAAGTCTGGAATCTTTATCAAACCTTTAACAGCATCTTCACCAATATTAACAAACACTCCAAAGGCAGCATGATATTCAACTTTACCCAGCAAAAACTGCCCCAATCTGTACTTTAATTTAATTTGTTCCCAGCTTTGACTATCCATAATATTCAGTGTGCTTTGAGGACTCGTGGAAATTGGTTGAGTATGGCAAACAAGCGTTGAGGTACAATTACCTCAATTCGCTCGTAACCGTCTTTCTCATCATAGCGATATTCCAGCGACTTGAAATACTGCTCATAAATTGACTTATCAATTGAAACCTCCAGTATCCCTTCTTTGTAGCTTTGATTATATTCTTCTGCAATACTTCGATCGTGGGGGCCTGCAAAATAGGAGTTTCCATCGACATAAGGAGGATTATAGGGAAAATCGACTGGTTGAAATCCCTCTGTCAGTAATTTCTGACCTTTGTGTTTTTGAGGTGCTTTGTAAATCGTAATGATTTGGGGCGATTGTGACTGACTAGGTTCCATATAAAATTCTTCAAATTTTTATACACTTTCCTTGTTCAGCTCGATCCATAAACCGTCCTTATAGGATGGGGTTTTCAACCCAATGTTCTGATAAAACCCTAATTAAAAAAGCTTTGCGCCAATACATAGAGCGTCACAAAACTCAGCACTCAATAAATTAAATAGAACGGAGAGGGGGGGATTCGAACCCCCGAAGGGTGATAACACCCTTAACAGATTAGCAATCTGCCGCTTTCGACCACTCAGCCACCTCTCCCGATGACAGCAACTCATCATAGCACACACATTTAGAATCTGGCAACCCCTAAACTCAAAATATCCTCAATCCCTGACGCTGTATGGAAAGAAGAAGGCACCACACGGATTTTGAGACGGATTTAAAAGGGAATAAAAAAACTATTCCCGATCGCCAATGCCCGATCGCCAATACCCGATGCCCGATCGCGCCTAATCCCCAAATCCCCTAGCCTTTAAGTGTTTTGCCCAACTAAAATTGGAACTCAGAAAAAATCTCTTAGTATACAGATATCCCAATCGATATAGTTTAGCCTTGCGATCGGCATCCAGGTTAAAGTCCGTCGCCGTCACCCCAGCTTCAGTCACATCGACATTAATCACCCTACCTCTGTCCATCTCTCGCTGGTGATACCTGTCTCTGGCTTTCATCATCGTGGTGAACATGGCCGACAACAGTGAGACGGGACTGCTAATGTTAACTTGATTCTCAATGCCAGTATCAATTAATCGAAAGCCGAAGGTAAACCAGCGAGGTGCAACGGGAGTCGCACCGGATTGTTTGTCATAAATCCACAACGGGAAATTGCTGAGAATTCCCCCATCTACAATTAAGTCATTGCCCAGTTTTCCCGGCTCGAAAAATAGTGGAATACTCATCGATAACCGTACTGCTTCAGCCACGCTAAACTCTTCAGCACTATTGAGTCGTAACTCTTCATACAAAGCATTGGAATCTGCCGATTCTCTGCGTCGCAAATCATCTGGTAGCACCAACATTTCACCACGAGTCAAGTTAGATATTACTACTTTTAATTCGCGGTCTTTTACCTGGTTGACATCGGCAAAAGTTCGCAAATTACCTTTGGCGAGGATTCCTTCTAGCCACTGACGGAAAGGCAATGAAGAGTATTCTCCCATCTGGCGACTGATTGTTAGGAAAAGTAGCGTCCACACCGGAGATTGCAAGTCGTCTGCTGGGTCGCCATTTAAAATTAGCGGACTGTTTTTTTGGCTCAAAAATATGCTGTAATCGAGCTGTCCTAACAATTCTTCTAAGTCATCAATTGACAAATCTGTTGCTAATACTGCGGCGGTAATTGCACCGGCAGAAGTACCTGCGAGTTTTCGCCAGCGGATGCCCAAATCATTGCAGCATCTCAGTGCTCCTAAAAACGCAACTCCCCGCACGCCACCGCCTTCAAAAATCCCGTCAGCGTAGATTTGACCGTTTTCGTCAGGAGGCGGAAATTTGCTAAGAATTTTTTGTTTCTCGGCTGGGGACATCCTAACATCTGGTTCTTCGAGAATTTGCTGCGGATACCACTTACTCATTGGAAAATACCTCGAAACTGTTTTATATTTAAGATTTTAGAGTTAAAATTGACATTGATTATGGTTGATTTTTTTGAGCTTCCATTGATTCTTTGACGAGTTGTTGAATTTGCGATCGCACTTGTTCGTAGGCTACAGATGCACACCAAGGGCGAAGAGACAAAATAGTTGAATCGGGAGTGATTTCAGCCACTAGACAAGTCGGTGCTGGATTGTCCAAAACTAGCGGGTGAGATTGGGCAATTTCTAATAACTGAGCTACAGTTGACCGGATTGGGCGATCGCCAATATCGATCTTTAAGTCTACCCGTCTTGTTCCCATTGCCGTGGTATTTTTCAGTGTACCGTCAAATAACTTATTATTTGGTACAATAATTTTGACATGATCGTCTGTCACCAGGGTAGTTGAAAAAATGCCAATGCTATCGACAACTCCTTTAACGTCACCACCTTCGATCGCATCTCCGACTTCAAAAGGCCGTAAACTAATCAACATCACCCCAGCAGCAAAATGGGACAACGTATTTTGCCACGCCAAACCAATCGCCAAACCAGCAGCACCAACTACCGCAACTACACTGGTAGTTTGAATCCCCAACTGACTCAAAGTGGCGACTACTCCGACTACTAAAATCGCAATTTCAGCAGCTTGGACTAGGAATTTTCGCAATGTTGCTTGGGTGCGACTCAGGGCTCGGCGAGTCACGCGCCCCACAATCCCGATCGCAAATCGTGTAATTAACAAAATGCCGATCGCCCACAGCAGTTTAGGGACTATTTCAAACCCCAATTCTACCCACTTTTTCGAGAATTCTTGAGCGACTTGCATGGCTTGAATTCTTTCTGCATTTAATTGCATCAGCAATGTTTGAGATATTAGTAGAAAATTTGTGATAGCTGTCATATTAATTGGGAATTGGGAATTGGGAATTGGGAATTGGGAATTGGGAATTGGTAATTGGGCATTGTTCAGTCAACAGTCAACCGTCAGCAGTCAACTGTTAACTGTTAACAGTCAACTGCTATGCGCGGCAACCTGTGTTTGAAACCGCAGAGAATTTCCCAAGAAATAGTCCCTAAAATCTCAGCCCAATCATCAGCAGAAATCTGATTTTCGCCATCTTTGCCCAACAAAGTCACCACTTCACCGACTTCCAAATCGGGAATAGCACTCACATCAAGCATTAACTGATCCATCGTTACCGATCCCACTTGTGGCACAAACTTACCCCTGATTAACACCTGCATTTTATTAGAAAGATTACGCGGAATTCCGTCGGCATAACCGATGCCAACTACAGCAATTTGTGTTTGTTGCTCAGCCACAAATTGATGACCATAACTGACACCGGTTCCCGCTTCTATAGTTTTCACCTGTGTCACCCTAGCTTTTACCTGCATTACAGGCTTTAAATTGATAACACTTTGCAAGTGAGGCGCTGGATAAAGACCATAATTAGCTAAACCGACTCGCACTAAATCGTAATGCAAGTTTGGATTGGCGAGGGTGGCAGCAGAGTTTGCCAAGTGTAGGCGATCGGGATTAATTCCTGCTATCTTAATTTGGGCGATCGCCTTTTCAAACTTGTCATGCTGTTCTAACATAATAGTCTGGTCTGGACTATCTGCTGTCGCCAAGTGAGAGTAAACGCTAGCTAATTTTAGATTTGGCAATCGCTGGATCAACTGCACAAATTCTGTTGCTTCTTGCCAAGGTGTACCCAAGCGAGACATTCCCGTATCTAACTTAGCATGAACGGGCAAAGATTGATTAAGAGTAGCAAGGAATTCTGAAAATATTAGAGCTTGTTTGACAGTACAAATAGTGGGTTGTAAGTGCCAATGGGCGATCGCTTTTACCTGTTCTGTAGTATACGTCGCCCCCAACACCAAAATCGGCGCTTCAATCCCAGCCTCCCGCAATTCAATGCCCTCTGGAATCGTCGCCACTCCCAGCCAACTAGCACCTGCTTGCAAAACTGTTTGACTAACTGCGATCGCACCGTGGCCATAAGCATCAGCCTTGACAACCGCCATCAGTTGTGTTTGGGGAGATAAAATACTTTTAAGCTGTTTTACATTGTGGGTTAAGGCTGCTAAATCTATCTCCACCCAAGCCCGCTGGCAAAGTCCACCGTAACCATCATACTGCACTATCTGGCGGGATTGCTTTGTCGGTGGTGCGATCGGTGTTTGTTTCCAATTCAACATTATTGCTCACTCCTACTTGCTGACACCATTAAACAATTCGTAACTCCCGATTATAAACTTTTTTAGTTTATCATTGTGATTAATGTTAATTGGTGTATCATAGCACCAAAATCACTTAGTAAAAACTATGGACGGACTAGCATACCTGCATTTAGCTGAAACTTGGGAAACTCATCCCAGTCAAATTCAAGCGACACACTCAACAACACACTTAAATTTAGCCTCTACTCCTTTACTATTCTTTACCCTTCTTTTAACAATTTTTAACTTAGTCAATCCTGCACTGGCCATCAGAAAAGGCGATTCAGGCTCAGAAGTTGCCCAACTCCAGAAAACTCTGCAAGATGCAGGATATTTTAACCGCAAACCCACAGGATTTTACGGTTCTGTAACTCAAGCTGCTGTCAAAAAGTTCCAAGCAGAAAACAATCTGAAAGTTGACGGAATTGTCGGCCCAAAAACTTTGTCAGTGCTGAAAGTTAAGCCAGAAGGTACTCAAGCAAATTCTGCCGAAAAAACATCACCCAACCCTGATAATTCTTCCCAATCTTCTAGCGCCAACCAGAATCAAAACCAATCAGAATATCCGACCAAACAACAGTTAAAAATACCTCAAAAACAAAATCAAGTTGTCGAATCTCCCACACTCACAGAAAATCCCAGTCAATCAGGAGATATCACAAAAAAACAGTCCGAAAAATCGCTGTTTAATAATCCATTTTTACCACCATTTACAACAGAAACTCCTGCAACTGAACAAGAACCTAAAAAAACCACTCAAAAATCATCAAAAGCCACAAATCAAGAACAATCAAAAAGAGTAATTCGTCGTCAAGAAATCAGCGGAAATATGACACTGAAAAAAACTATATATGGCAATATATCGCCTAAATCAATAGTTCATTCAGGCTCTGGTCTGTTTTTCGCTCAAAACATGATGTACACCCATACAATCACAGTTTACGATCGAAATTTTAATTTGGTCAAGACCATTCCGGATAAAGTAAATTTGTCGAAGTTTGGCTTTTCCAAATTCAAGGGAAATCATCAAGGTGCTCCCGTTGAAGCTGCTTTTACAAATGATGGCAAATATGCCTATGTATCGAACTATCAAATGTACGGTTCTGGGTTTGATAATCCGGGTAGCGATAGATGTTCTCCAGCAGCACAACATGATAAAAGTTTCATGTACCGCATTAATACCGAAACTCTAAAAATTGAAAAAGTAATTTCTGTAGGTGCTGTGCCGAAATTCAATGCGGTTTCACCAGATAATCGCTTGGTACTTGCTAGCAATTGGTGCAGTTGGGATTTGAGCGTAGTTGATACTCAGAAAAACAGCGAAATTGAACGGGTCAAACTGGGTGCATATCCTCGCGGTATTGTTGTGACTCCTGACTCAAAAACTGCCTATGTTGCTGTCATGGGTTCTTCGGATATTGCGAGGGTGAATCTCACTGATTTCTCGGTAGCATGGTTGAAGAATGTTGGTAATGCGCCACGCCATTTGGTGATAGATCCCAATGGTAAGTATCTTTATGCTACTTTGAATGGCGAAGGAAATGTCGCAAAAATTAACCTAAATTCTGGCGAAGTTGTGGAGAAGATTTCGACTGGTAGTCAGCCTCGCAGTATGACGATTTCTGATGATGGTAAGTTGATTTATGTTGTCAACTATTCTTCCAATACTGTGAGTAAGGTTCGCACGAGTGATATGAAAGTGCTGAAAACTGTGAATGTGAATTCAAGTCCGATCGGGATTACTTACGATTCGCAAACTAATCAGGTTTGGGTGGCTTGCTATTCTGGTAGTATTATGGTTTTTCAAGATTGATTTAGATGATAGAGGACACGGCAGTGCCGTGTCCGTACAATATTATTTTGGGTAGGGAAACGGCACTGCCGTGTCCTGAATTTGGTGGGTAATATTAATTCCGATGCTACCAGATTTGATATTACTCGGATACCTTTGAACGTTGCACAATATACTGAGAAGATTTAGCTGGTGCTTTTCCTTTTTTCACCATAGATTGGTAAATCATGGTGGCTACTTCGGCGCGAGTTGCTGTTGCATTTGGCCGCAAAAGCTCGCGCTTAGGGTAGTTGACAATAATGCCAGCTTCTGTGGCTGCTGCTACTTTGTCAACAGCCCATTTAGCAACTTTCTTTTGGTCTGTATAAACTTGTAAAGTTTTGGTTGTTCGTTTTGAAGATTTTAGATTCAAGCCACTAGCTAGGGCTGCGATTACTTCGACACGGGGAACTGGTTTGTCAGGACGAAATTCATTGTTTGGGTATCCTTTTAAGTATCCTGCTTTGACGCTGTAGTCGATGGCAGAAGCTGCTGAGTCACCAGATTTTATGTCTCTAAAATTAAGGGATTTTCGGCTGGGTTTTTGAGCTGACATCCGCTGAATTAAGCGGGCTAGTTCGGCTCGTGTGATCGGTTCGTCAGGACGAAATTTGTTGTCGGTGAAATCAGCAAAGATTTTGCGATCGACTAAAGCTACAATAAATGGACGTGCCCAATACTTGTCTGGAACATCGGAGAATTTGACGGAACCGACTGCTTCTTGAGCTGGTTGAGGTTTGGTAGTTGCTGGGGCTGGAATCGATCGCACAATTGGCTGCTCTGGGGCTGCACTAACCGGGGGAACAACCACAGGAATTGGCACCACAACTTGTGGTAAAGGCTCTACAGGAATGGCGCGTGATGGCGAGGGAATTACTGTTGTTGCGGGCTTGATCGCAGCCGAACTCGACGGCGGGGGCGTTAGTATTGTTGAACTATCGGGCGCAGCAGCAGGTTGAGAGAAAACTGCTGGAAATTGCCAATTTGTAGCACTGAATTGACTGGGGTTTTTACCTGTTACCCAAAAGAAAATGGAGCCCATAGTACCGAAGGCTACTACGATCGCAATCAATTCATCAAATCCTAGAGGTCTTTTTTCCCTTGAAGGAGGTTGCGAAGAAGACATAATTATCACCTACATAATAGTCTTTGTCTAAGTCATGGTAAACTATGATCGGCAAATATCTAAAATCTAAAATCTTAAAATCTAAGATCTAAGATCTAAAATCGAATTATGGCTACCTGGCTTTGCGTAAAACAGTGCGGTGCTTGTTGTTACCTCGACCCAACAGAGCGTCCCGACTTGGATGAGTATTTATCAGAAGAAGAATTAGGGGTCTACTTGAGCCTAGTAGGAGATGACGGTTGGTGTATCAACTTTGACAAAAAAAAGCGAGAATGCGGGATTTATGAGCATCGTCCGCGCTTTTGTCGGGTAGACTCAGAGGTGTTTCAGGATATGTACGACATTGAGCCTGCCCAATTGAACGATTTTGCGATCGACTGCTGCTTAGAGCACATTGAAGACCTGTATGGCGATCGCTCCTTGGAAATGATCCGTTTCAATCAAGAAGTCGGCATTCTAGCGCATCCTGACAACTGATCGAGTAATTAAACTCAAGTAATCAAACAAGCAGCCGCAAGAACAAAAGTATTGAATCAATTTCAACCCTTTTATTCTTCTGCTTAATCTGGGTTATTTCTTACTTCTTTAATTCGGAGAGTGGCAGAAGAGGGTTGATGACTGGTTAATTCTCATCTACTTATAGCAATGCAAAACTGGCCCCCTCATCTCGTTACAATAAAAAAATCAAAAAAATATCGCGCAGTTGAGTTAAGCAATGAGCAATCGAGACGGTTTTACAGGGGGATTTATGGCTGGGGCTGCGGTTGGTGGCCTAGTCGGTGCAGTTTTGGGCGTGGTGCTGTCGCGGCGTGCTGCTGAGGCATTCCTTGCAGACCCATCACAGGCTAAGCCCATCAAGCCCAGCAAGGGGAAAGGTAGCCAACTCGAAGACGAACGCATTGAAGTAGCAAGACTGAGTTTAGAAGACAAAATTGCCCAACTAAATCAGGCAATAGATGACGTGCGGCTGCAACTGGGCGACGTGAATGGCAACGTACAGGTACACAGCAGCCAAAGTTCTATAACTGAAGAGTCATGAATCAATTTCAGGTTTGAGATCCATCTAGGGGGCTGCCTTGGCATAACCGAAAGCAATTGGGATCAGGGCTCCCGGATTTATCCGTGGGGTCGCTTTCTTGAATCCAAAATCTAAAATCTAAAATCCAAAATCGATTGACTTCTGGAAATATGCTAAACTCACAGGTAAAGCATTTCTAAACTTTACTCAAACATCAAGCAAAATTTATGAGTTATTCAATAGGCCTTTTGGCAACCACGCTGTCTTCATTTCTGACAATCTACCTATATCTGATGATTTTTAGAGTGCTGTTAACTTGGTTTCCTAATATCGATTGGTCAAGTGCGCCGTTTTCGATTTTGAGTCAATTAACAGACCCTTATCTGAATCTATTCCGATCGATTATACCCCCCCTAGGAGGGATGGATCTTTCTCCGATCATTGCATTTTTTGTACTTCAGTTCGGCTCTCAATTATTGATTGGTCTTTTAAACACCTTGCAACCAACAGCATTTTAGTTAAGTAAGAAATTAGGAGACGGCAGTGCCGTGTCCCTACAATTAATCACGGTAGGGAGACGGCAATGCCGTCTCCTCTATATCATGTCTTAAGATTAGCGACGAACAAGACCGGTAAAACCTGTAGCTTTAAATTGCTTGAGCTTCAAAGGTGTTGGTTGATTGGCGGCAACGGAGATTCTAATCTGAAAATCGCTAACTCCGGGAGGAACTTCTTCTATCGAACCTAGACGAGTACGATTCTGCATCACTGGATTGTCGTCTGCATCATAAATTCGTCCGAAAATATCGGCATTGACAACGGGTTTGTTAGTGCTATTTTCAGCTTTTCCAGTAATCAGAAAGCAAGTAGCTTCCATCGAACTGCCGCTGGTGACTGTTCCTTCTGCCATTTCTGCGGGACATTCGTGATAGGAAAGATCCGAGAGTTTAATTTGTGTGAGAGCCCAAGCAGGTGGGGTGAATGTTAAACTAAAAATTCCGATTAGGCAAGTAGTGAAAAAAAGGCTGATAGCTCGAAATTTCATAGGTTACAGCACAAGTATATTTTAACTGAGATATTGCACCATTTTCAATAACCCTGTTATGGGCGGGCAAGATGCCCACCCCACAAGAAAATTTAATTTTTGTGAAAGAGGCATCTTGCCTGTTCTTGAAAATGGTGCAAGATGTAAGTTTTAATCATCAGCTTAGCGCGAATTCAGTTGCAAATTGCTCTTTAGCCTAAACCTAAATGCTTTCGTAGGGCGTGGCGCATGACATCGACTGGGACTGAATCTGTGTCCAGCCAAATTTTTAAGGCGGCGGCTCCTTGTTGAACTAACATTTCTAGTCCGTCAATGGTTTGCGCTCCCCGAAGCTGGGCATCTTTGAGCAATTGAGTGGGATTTGGGTTGTAAATTAAATCATAGACGATCGCACCTACTGAAATTTGGTCGATCGCACTTACAGAAACCGGCGACATTTCCCCCTGCGGATACATCCCCACAGGCGTGGTGTTGACTAACAAATCTGCCTGGGAAATTAAGCTTGACAAATTATCCCAAGTATGCACTCGCAAAGATTTCACAGGCATGGGAGAATTGACCCAACTCTGCTGAAATTCCGCTAAGTTTTGCTCGTTTCGGCCAACAACATGAATTTCCGCACATCCCAATTGAGCGCATCCCGCCACAACTGCTCTCGCCGCGCCGCCATTTCCCAAAATTACTGCGACTTTTTGACTCCAATCGGAACCCCCCCTAGCCCCCCCTTGGTAAGGGGGGGGACAGGATTGGACAGCCGTATTGCTTATTTCTAAGGGAGAGATTGCTTCTTGCTCTCCCCCTTGCCAAGGGGGGGTTGGGGGGGGTGAATTTTGCCCTTGGTAAAAAGGGGGGGTCTGCAACGGTGCGAGAAAGCCTTCAACGTCAGTATTTGTGCCACACCAACCTTTGTCAGTTAGGTATACGGTATTGACTGCGCCGATCGCACGAGCAATAGGAGAAACCTCCGACAACAGTGGTAGGATGGCTTGTTTGTGGGGAATCGTGATGCTAAATCCCCGAAGCCCGATCGCCCGAAAGCCTAAAAGAGCAGCTTTTAAATCCTCTGGTTTTACCGGAAATGCTAGGTAAACAAAATCGAGGCCCAAATGGGAAATCGCCGCATTGTGCATCGCCGGTGATAGAGAATGTGCGATCGGATCGCCAATTACTCCCAATAGTTTCGTAGTGCCTTTAATCATTTTAGTCATTAGTCATTAGTCATTAGTCATTAGTCATTAATCATCAGGAATGAAATTGTTTTAGTCCGCGCAGGCGGACTTCGTTTGTGTAGCCGCGAATTCTATTCGCCCGGAAAATGATGATTATCTATCAGTTTTCTATCAACTCTTTCGCATCTGCCAAAATAGGATTGACATCAAACCAATAATCCTCACCGTAACGGTATTCAAATACCCAAAGACTACGCAACAAAATTTGATATTTAGTCTCTCCACTCACAGTTTTGGTTGCGGATACTTGATTTAGCAGTGTCCACTCATCAGGCTCTATGGCCAACGTGAGCTGATGACGGCGCTGAACGATTACTTTTTCCAAAGTTGCCCTAGACAGTGGTGGATCTTCTCTCTGGAGGCAACCATAGAGCATTTGTAGCAAGTTGCGGACGTGTCCCCCGCTAACTCGACACAGGCGATCGAGAGTTTCGGGATGATCAAAGATTTTGCCAATTAAATCATAGCGTGCGATCGGCTCCACCATCGGAAAAGCACGAGCCAAAACCATTTGCCGCAGCAATTCTACACCATCTTCGCACTCAGAACCATCGCGGTTCCGCACCGGTACCATTGGTAATACCTTGGGATCTACCCCAAATCGATTGGTCAACTGGCCCAAATCATTAGAGAAAATTAGCACCAAAGGAATTGTATAAACTACGTGACAATTGAGTCTTGCTAACTGTTCGCCCCTGTCTACAAACAGATATTCCGGCTGAAGTCGTCCTGTGGGCTTCGTGCACAAATGTATGCGATCGAGATTATCAATAATTACCACAAGTCCTTGTTTTCCTTGCCGTTTAAGTTCTTGATTTGCTGGTTCGAGCAACTCCTTATTCAGTGCATCTAAAATTACATTAGTTCGCGGCTCCAAATATTGCCTCAACTCCGATCGCAAATTCGGAGAATCCTTAGCTTTCGCAGTAATTTTACCAATTCCCAAAGCCAGAGAAAACTCTCCCTCAGTGCTGACACCGATTTCGCCCAAACCAGGAACATTCGCTTCAGCTTTCAGATCTATTTGAGTCTGAAAAACATCCGCTACCCCTTTCAGCAAAGCTTTAAAACCAGTCGGTTGGAGCTTAATCTTCAGCTTCTCAATACTTTCGCTCACCTGTCGAGCCACACTCAACAAAATGTCAGTGATATCGACATCAGCCATATCTAAATCTTTGCTAGACTCAAAGTAAACTACGTGAAATCCTTGATGCTCCAATTCAGATTGCAGCCGTAGCAATTCAGTAGATTTACCGCAGCCGATGTGGCCCGTGAATAGTTGACAAGTCGGTTCGTCAGGAGAGAGGCGACTGATGGTGCGCTCCAATTGTTCTACGATTGTACCGCCCCTGACTGAAGAGAATTCGATATAGTATTTTTTGTCTTCTGGATTTGCTACCGCGAGGGTGTAGCTGGGATTGCAAACTTTATAAAATCTTTGTAAATCTAGTTCCATACCCTGTTCACTCAACATTATATTATGCCCTCATATCTGATTTGTTTAGCTATCACCGCTGCATTCATATCAATCAATGACGAAAATTTGGCGGTAATGTTCTCGGAACAAAGTAGCTATTTGAGTACGGTTAACCGAATACAAAACAGGTCAATCGATTTTAGATTTTAGATTTTAGATTTTAGATTAACCCCACGGATCAATGCGGGGGCTTGAGGATTTTAGAGGTTGCCGCGCACAGCGAACAATGCTTCGCAATTTTGGATTGATTCCACGGATAAATCTGGGGGCTTGTACCACCTTTGAAATTCTTGGTCGGTTTGATCTCGATATACTCAGATTCCCGACTTCTTAAAGAAGTCGGGAATCTAACATAAAAGCGTTTGACGTTTAATTAGAGCGACTTACTTATTTTTGATTAATTCTACCATTTTTTCACCTACACCTGCTGCTGAAGCCGGATTTTGGCCTGTCACGAGCCGATCGCACTCAACAACACAAACCTGAAAATTACCAACCTTCGTAAAATTAGCCCCGCGCTCAATTAACTTCGCCTCCAGTAAAAACGGTACGATGTCAGTCAATCCCACAGCCGCTTCCTCTTCATTAGTAAAAGCAGCCACAGTCTTATTTGCAACCAGATATGAACCATCAGACAACTTAATATTAACTAACGCCGCAGGCCCGTGACAAACCGCACCCACAACGCCACCTGCTTCATAAATAGCAGCAGCAATCGCAGCAAGTTCCAGATTATCAGCAAAATCCCACATTGTCCCGTGTCCACCAGCGTAGAAAATAGCCCCATATTCTGCGGGGTCAATTTGTGCAGGATTCAGAGTATTTTCGACTCGCGAAACTTGTTCAGAATCATCTAAAAAAGCCTTATTTAGCGGGTCTTCTAAATCAACCCCAACCATGGGAGCTTTGCCGCCTTTTGGACTGACAAAATCTACCGTTAATCCCGCTTGAGTAAATGCGTGTAATGGATGCGTTACTTCTGGAAGATAGAAACCAGTTTCTTTGCCAGTGTCGCCCAGAGTATCGTGGCTGGTTAAAACAATCAGAACTTTTTGGCTAGTCATATTCGATTCCTGTTGTGGGTGTCTTTGTGCCTGTTATTTTCATCCTAGGTCGAATTCATCTAAAATACAAATTATGAAAGTTTGGTGTAACTATAAATATACTTATAGCGACTGTCATTCTGAGCGAAGCGAAGAATCTCTAAAACAGTTGCCAAAAATCAAACGGATGTTAGAAATTTGCCAAATCAATGTAAACTAAGTTAGCCTTAGCGTAAGCCATCAATATCAATTCCACTTGGAGGTCACTTGTGGTAACATCTGCACCGGAACCTACAACAGAACTGCAAAAACCTATTGGTGAACAGCGCGTGGTAATTCGGGGGTTATCATGGGACGGTTATCTACAAGTTCTCAATGCCCTGCCACAGTCACGAGGCTCTCGCTTAACCTATGACGACGGGGTTCTAGAAATCACCATGCCCTTAGAAGAACATGAATTTTCAAGTCGATTAATCGAGTGTTTTATTCGGACGCTGATTGAACTCATGGGGATGCGGATGAAAACGATGGGTTCAACAACGATGAACTATCCTCTTCTGAAAAAGGGAGCCGAACCAGATAATGCCTACTACATTCAAAATCAACCCCTCGTCAAAGGCCGCAATGTTGATTTCACCAAAGATCCTCCGCCTGATTTAGTGGTGGAAGTAGACATTACTCATACTGATATTAAGAAAAACAAATTCTACGCTGCTATTGGTATACCGGAGTTTTGGCGGTTCAATGGCAAAGTGTGGCGAATTTATCAATTACAGGAGGGCGAATATGTGGAGATTGAATCGAGTCCTACCTTTCCTCAAGTGCCGAAAGAAAGGCTAATTGCTTTTCTAGAACAGGCAAAAGAAGATGAAATTGCGGCAATACGCGAGCTGCGGGCTTGGTTTTAACGCTGTTTTGGCACACTTAAGTTACTCCTAGTTCGGATAGTCGGACTTTGGAGAAAAGGAAACAACACCCACTAGCACACTCTCTCTTTCCTCACTCTGCGCCCTCTGCGGTTAAAAAACTCCAAATTATACAAAAAAAGGGCTGGTAACTACACCAGCCCTTCAACTAATTTTAGACGTTAAATTAACAGCAATTTAACATCTCAAACCTCAAATAAATCTAGCTTCTGTCAGTAGCAGCCGCAGGCTCAAAGCTGGGAACCACAACATCAGCATTCTGCTTAGTCAACTGGTTGTACAGCTTTTCAGTATTCGGGAAATTAGCAGCCGGTAGAGTCGGGAAGCGACGATAAGGAACAACATCCTCACCAAAAGCCTCAGCATATTCAACCGTCAGCAACATCGCGTTGATAAAGCCCTTAATCCCTTTACTTGCCAAGATTTGGTTATAAGTCCGAATCTCCGCTTGATTCAGAGGAGCACGGCCCAAGAAGTGCTTCGTACCCAACTCAATCACCTTAGTATTTGGATAAGGTGCATAGAACTGTTTCACGTACAGCGGCGAACAACCTAAACATTCAATGAACTCCTTCAGATTGATTTCATTGTTGCCAAGTTTGCTTTCGAGCGCCGTGAATTCATTCTTCACATAAGAGTTGATGTCACGTTCAAAAACTTGACGGTAAGCAGCTTGAATTAAAGTCTTCAAAGCTACCTTATCCGAAGTAGTCGTCAGCTTGAACACCTTAGTTTGTTCGCGACGCTTGCTAACACCTTGAGCAAGGCGAGTTTGCAACTGCATATCTCCGCCATCGCTCGCAGTGCCCAACTCAATAAACCGAGGAGTTTCAGGAGTCGGCTCAACGTTGGCCTTCTTCTCACCAAAGGAACCCGATCGCATCGTCCGCATTGACAAACCAGCCGGAGTCAGATAGCGCTCATAAGGGACTGTATCTTCCCCAAAAGCTTCGTTGTACTCCAGACTGTCCATCATTTCATCAACAAGTGCGTAGAAACCCTTCTTAGCGCAAATGTCAAAGTAAGCATTCATTTCCTGACGGCCATAGGTAGGGCGGCCCAGGAGTCGGCGGTGAATATACTCGATCGCCTTACAAACGTAAAACTTGCTCCAGTACATATTGCGGAACACATCCGACTTCGCCAACATCCGAATAAACTCACGCATCGGAATATCGCCGTTTTCCAGCTTAATTTCCGCCACCTTTTGGCGCTGGCCATCGAACACATCGCGACCAAACACTTGCAGGTAAGCAGCCCGAATCACCGCTTGGGTGGAACTTTCGGTAAATTTGACACTAGAAGCACTACTGTAGCCAGTACCTACAGCAGCACCGCGGCCCGTAGCTTTTTTAGGAGCAATGTAGCCACCTGGCAACTGGTCTAGTTTAAAGACTTTGGGGCCAAGAGAACCAGGAGCCTTACCACGTGCTGCCGGATTGCTCAATTGATTTTCAATCCCCGCACCTTGACGAATCAGGATCCGGCGAGTGTCTTTGCCAAAGGGAGCCGGACGGTTCCTAGGGTTGCGAGTTTCTTTCGGGAAAATCGCACCGAACTGAATTTCCAGCGGATCATTGCCAATACCATAAACGTGCTGGTCTGGCAGAGGCTGAGTGTAGCCAGCAAACAAGGTGATGAACTGAGGAACCTTGCGGAAAGGAGCGCTGAAATTGAACAAATCAATTTGTGGGCCCCAGTTGCGACATTCCTGAGCTTCTTGGCCCAAACCACGCAGGTAAGGCACGGTTTCTTCACCGAAGTAATCGGCATATTCCTGGGAATATACCATCGCGTCTACAAGAGCTGCCAAACCGCCCTTCGTGACGATCGCAAAATACTTGCTAAATTCCTCCCGCGAGCTCAAACCGCGGCCCAGGAAGTGACGAGCAGCCAATTCTACAGCACGGCTGTTGACAAACGGCTCGAAAAATTGCTGACGATACAGAGGAGATTTGCCAAGGCGGCGAATAAACTCTTTCATCGAGATTTCGCCATTTTTGACCTTGGATTCCAAGTCAGAAATGCTTTGGCTATAAGCGCGAGTAATATCACGCTCAAAAACTTGGCGGTAAGCTGCTTTGATTACTTCAATCTTTTCGCTCGACGACAGACCGGTCTTCATGACGAATTTCGCCCGATTTTCCGCTGCGTTGAAGTAGATTTGAGGAAGTTGCAGCCCTTGCTGGTCTTTGCTTTCGCGCTGACGCACCTTGGGTGAAGGTGTCGGAGCTTTGAATTCGGTAATAGCTACGTCAAAATATTGTCCAATAATCGCAGTAGCTTCAGCATCCTTTTTGAAATAACTCAAAGATGCCGCCTTCATTTCCTGCATTGCCACAATTGTCGCCGCCGACGAGCAAGCATTTTCGATAATTTCCCGCAATCCGCGCACGTTCACCGAAATAATGTTCGGGTCGCCAGCGACGATCGCATATGTGATATAACGCAAAAACCAGCTCAAGTCGCGCAGGGATTTGGTCATATTGCCTGGGCCGTAGCGCGAGACATTAATCGGCTGAAATCCTGCGGGGATTGGTCCACTGCCGTTACCGCCACCAGAAAACAGATTTCCCAAACCCAAGAATCCACCACCACCAGTGCTCTTACCAGCACGGCCTTCAACGTAGGTGACAGTTCCCAGTTTCATGCCTTCAGAGACATTTCCCGAACCGCCACGAGTCGCACCAGCCATCGCCATCACAGGTTCTGCTGGTCTTTCCAGGAATGCCAGCGGAGAACCGCCGGTAAAAATCCGGTTGGCCGCGCGGGAGACAATCAGTTCCGAGTTTTGGGTCAGCGTCGCAGAGATATCGATCCGCAGAGCCCCTGAGCTGAAATAAGTCGCCAGTTCACTGAGTTCGCCCCGCTGTAGGAAGCGGTCTTGCTGTTCTGCTTGCGAAATTGTTGCGACCGGTACAGTTTGATATAGTTGCGGACGCGCAACTGAACTTCCGCCACTTGCTTTTACAGTCATTGGATTTTCCTTGCTCCCTATCTAAATAGTTACAGCGTTTGCTCAGACTAATTTTGCCTTTCCCTAGCTGGAGGTTCCGGCCCACTTACTTTCTCAGATTAAAATGATTTGGGGTTCATAACCCTAATTTGTTAAAAAGCCTGTCGAAACTTATTGTATAAATTTAAGAGGCTCTATATGAGAAAAAATGATAAGTTTTATTACAAGGAAGTTCGGCAACGGATTCTGTAGGATGTAAGGGTTCATATCAATTCCGGTTGTACCGGAATGATAGAGGAGACGGCAGTGCCGTGTCCCTACCCAAAATAACATTGTAGGGATACGGCACTGCCGTCTCCTAATTTCTTCTTTTGGGATAAAGCCATCCCTTGAGCAGTTTTGTAATGCGAGGCATTACCAGATAAGTCAGGATCAGAACGACTAGCCCTGTGGTAATGAGTTGAGCGAGAATAGGAGGTAATTGCGTGAGAATGGGAGCAAGTAAGGGGCTGACAACCGAAATCACCGAAAATACACCCAACCAAGTTGCGATCGCCATTTTGTAACGAGGTGGAGGAGTTTTTTGATTAGGTAGGGCAAACCAAGTCTCAAGTCCTGTGAGGGTTTGGATGTTTTCAGGCTTTTCGATCAAAGGTTGTAGCTGTTCAATCCATTGTTTTCTTACATCCGACTCCAGCCAGTTTTTAAGATTGCGATACCGATCGAATTTGAGAATTACTACATACTCAGGATGAGCAAAATCTTGAGGACAAATCGTACTTACTCCTTGATGTCCCTGAAAATCTTGAGCTGCTGTAGCAATACCATGAAACCACTCTTCATATCCCTGGATTCTGCCCTTTCGCACAATATGAGTAATCACAGCCGTAACAGGGACATCTTCTTCTATCTCAATCATTTTTACTGAATCAATCATATATATTACCTAACATTGCTCAAGGATGTGATTAATTGCACTTTTGGCACGAATAATAGACTGTCTACATTGATGATGTTTGGGTGAGAATGGGCAGCGCTTCGCACCGCCCATCTGGATCGGAATAAAGCAAGTTTCTAATTCTTCATTGAGTAGCTAGTCATTAGATTTTTGTAGTCGGGGATATAATTCCCTAAAAGATTACCAAGTCCTTCAATATCATTGCGCCAATCGCGATGGAGTTCACAAGCAACTGCAAACCAATTGATCAGTTGAACGCCTGCACTTGACATCCGATTCCAAGCACCGTAGCGACAAGATTCATTAAAAGTGCCAGAGGCATCGGTTATAGCAAAAACTTCATAGCCTGCTTCCAAGGCCGAAAGAGCACAAAACGAAACACAGACATCAGTGACAATTCCGGCAATAATCAATTGCTTCTTGCCTGTTGCCGCTACTGCTTTCACGAAGTCCTCATTATCCCAAGCATTGATTTGTCCTGGACGAGCAATGTAGGGAGCATCTGGAAACATTTCCTTCAGTTCTGGGAGCAGCGGGCCATTGGGCCCTTGCTCAAAGCTGGTAGTTAGGATAGTAGGCAAGTTAAAGAACTTAACCGTACTGGCAAGAGCCAACACATTGTTTTTGAAATCGCTGGCGCTGTAGTCTTTTACAAGTGAAAAGAGTCCTGTTTGGTGATCGACCAAAAGTGCTGCGGCATTTTCTTTGTCGAGACGGTTGTACTTGGCCATGTTTGTATCCTTCGTAAATAAATGATGAGAGATTTTCCTTGTTTCGATAAACAAAGCCTGTTGTTAAGCTGCCATTTCAAACATGAGAACCTCAGTATTAGGGCTGCTTCCCTCTAGAGTAATCAGAGATTCTTCTGTAATTGCAGCGCCATCACCCGCACTCAGGAGGTGGTTGTTAAGCAATACTTTTCTGCTTGCTACTTGCAACCAAGCTACCCGATTTGGATCTAGGGTATGGCTGACAGTTTCTGCTTCATCAAGTACAGAGGCATAGAAGTTAACATCTTGATGAATGGTAATGGAACCTTCTCTACCATCAGCAGAACCTACTAACAGTAGTTTGCCTTGCTTTTCTTCTAGGCTGAAAGCTTTTTGCTCATAACTTGGCTCAAGCCCAGATTTAGAGGGTAAAATCCAAATCTGTAAGAAGTGAACAAGGTCAGTAGCTGAAGCATTGAATTCACTATGACTAATGCCAGTGCCTGCTGACATTCTTTGCACATCTCCGGGACGAATCACCGAGCCTGTTCCGATGCTATCTTGGTGTTTCAATCCGCCTTCCAGGACATAGGAAATAATTTCCATATCGCGGTGGCTGTGAGTACCAAAACCTCGATCGGGCTGTACCTGATCTTCATTAATTACTCTGAGAGTTCGGAAACCCATAAAATTGGAGTCTTGATAATTTCCAAATGAGAATGTATGACGACTGAATAGCCAATCTAGTTTGGCAACCCCGCGTTCTTGACTCGATCGGATGGTAATCATTGCTATCTTCTCCAGCTTGATTGCTTACGTTTGAAACTAGAGATGCTTAGACTGTAGCCAGCTCAGACTATATTCAGCCAGTTCCCGCCAGCCGCTATCGAGGACCAGTGAGTGACCCCGATCGGCGAATTCCTTGAACTCGGTTACAGCCTTCGACTTCTTGTGATACAGATTGAGCGCACTCTTGACCATCACTGACGGAGCTGTGTTGTCGTCTGCGCCTGATATCAGCAGCAACGGACCGCGAGTCGCGTTCGCCACATTGACCGTTGTCGCTGCATTTGGGTTGAAGGTTGCCGTGGCAGCCTCGAACAATGGTCGCCCAGGGGCTGGCATCGCGTACTTGGCGTACAGTTCCTTAGCTTCCTGCTCTGAAACGGCGTTGGTAAAGCCGAAGCGGAACTGTTGCTCAGTCAGGGACACCGCGCCCCAGAAGTTCAAGGGATTGCTCAGAACTGGAAACGCGGATTTCAGTGCCGAGAGCGGCAGTTCGGGTACGCCCTTGGGCGGCGCAGAATCAATGGCGATCGCAGCGGCAGCAAGGTCACGACCAAGTAGGTTCTGTACTAGGATTCCACCAAAGGAATGTCCAATGAGGATTGGTTTGCGATCCAGCTTTTTGATCTGCTTGGCAATGTGGTCAGCAATCTCGGTCACGCCATAGCCTGCAACAGCATCAGCGTTCTGGCGAGTTGCCTCGGTGGTCGCCCCATCGCCTGGCCAGCTTGCGGCGATCGCGTCATAACCGTTCTCGTGGAAGAACTCGATCCAGGGATTCCAGGACTCTGCATGAAGCCAGAGTCCATGAATAAAGACGATCGGCATCTTGGTGGTATTGTCGGGTGGCATCACGTTACTCCTTGTAGTTTTTTGGCAACTTTGGTTTATCTAAACAACTTGTCTGCAACGATGCCGACTATCTAAGACCACCCGTGATGTACAGCGTTTCGCCAGTAATCCAGGCTGAATCGGAGGACGCGAGGAAGACAACGGCAGGGGATATGTCCTGTGGCTGTCCAATGCGACCCAGTGGTGTGTGCGCTTCAGTCTGTCGGCGACCTTCACTCTCAGCAATGCCCGCTGTGTGTGTGCCTTCCGTTTCCACCATGCCAGGATTGATGGAGTTGACACGGATGTTGCGGGGACCTAACTCTTTGGCGATCGACTTTGTGATGGCATCAACCGCCGCTTTGGTAGCGTTATAGACTGAGCCGTTCGCGGGCGTGAGGGTGCTCACGATCGAACTGATATTGACGATGCTGCCGCCCTCTGGTCCGAAGTGCTTTACTGCTTGTTGTGAGGTGAGGATCAATCCCAGCACATTCAGATCGAACTGCTTGTGGAAGTGCTCTTCGGTGATGCCTTCAAGCGGTGAAAACTCATAAATACCAGCATTGTTGACTAAGATGTCAAGCCTGCCGAATGTCTGCTGCGTCTGAGCAAAAAGATGTTCTATCTCTGCTTTTTTAGCAACATTTGCCTGTACCGCGATCGCCTTGCCACCTGCGCTGACAATCTCGTCAACCACGCGATCGGCTCTTTCTTTACTCGATGCGTAGTTGACGACCACTGCTGCACCTTCGGCTGCCAGATGTTTGGCGATCGAGGCACCAATTCCTTTAGATGCACCCGTTACGATTGCAATTTTTCCGTCTAGTTTTTTCATGGTTGCAAGTCTCCTATGGTTGTTGAGTTTGAGAGGCATCCGAAACAGGTTGCAAAAATTCAAGAATGCATCAGTTCGGATTTTTAAATCAGCGCCGAGAGTGTCAGGATTTGATGAATTCCAGCAAGTCGGCGTTGAGTTGATCTTTGCTGGTGTCGCCCAGACTGTGCGATCCGCCGGGATAGATTTTCAAAGTTGAATTCTTGACCAGCTTTGCAGACAGGAGGGCAGAAGCACCGATCGGCACAATCTGGTCATCATCTCCGTGAATGATTAGCGTCGGCACGTCAAACTTCTTGAGATCCTCGGTGAAGTCCGTTTCCGAGAATGCCTTGATGCAGTCATAGGCATTTTTGTACCCGGCCATCATGCCCTGCATCCACCACGACTGGATCAGCCCTTGCGAGACCTTTGCACCGGGTCGGTTGAAGCCAAAGAACGGGCCGCTAGCCACATTCAGGAAGAATTGCGATCGATCGGCTAAAAACGCTGCACGAAAGCCATCGAAAACCTCTATAGGCAGTCCTCCGGGATTAGCCTCTGTCTTAAGCATGATCGGCGGCACGGCACCCATCAACACTGCCTTGGCCACGCGCTTGGTACCGTGGCGACCGATATAGCGTGCCACTTCACCGCCACCGGTAGAGTGTCCGATCATCACAGCATCCTTAATATCCAGCGCCTCGAAAAGCTCCGCGAGATCGTCGGCGTAGGTGTCCATGTCATTGCCGTTCCAAGGTTGGCTCGATCGCCCATGTCCCCGACGGTCATGGGCGATGCAGCGGTAGCCGTGGGATGCCAAAAAAAACATCTGAGATTCCCAGGCATCGGCACTCAAAGGCCAGCCGTGACTGAAGACAACGGGCTGTCCTGTTCCCCAGTCTTTGTAGTAAATCTGTGTACCGTCTTTGGTCGCGATCGTACTCATAGGATTCCTCCAAACAAATTGTGCAACGCAGCGAAGGTGTTGACTCGGCTTTCAATTCGCTGTCCTCATTCTTCAACCTGCATCCAATTCAGACCACTCAAGTTCTTTGACTTAAAACGCAATTTACTGATCGTGTGCTAGCTCTATTCCTAAAGACAGATTTTTGGATTCTTGGCAGTAAGTGGTAACAGCCAACAAACAGAATTCGACGAAGCTTGATATTCTTTAAAGCAAGACGAAAGTTTTTTGCTAAATCGATCTCCGCTAGCAAACAGTCAACTGCCAACAGTCAACTGCCAACTGCCAACTATATGGATGCCAATGTCAAGAAATCCAGGCGCAGTAGAGTTGCCTCTGCACGAGTTAGAGGAGTCATGCTGTCGCCTTTTGGATGGCAGCGGTTTCAAACGGCAAAGCAGCAGGTGGAGGCGGTCGAAACCTGGGGTAAACGATTTACCCAGGAAGATTTAAACGATCGCACAGAACTATCACTCAATACCCTCACCCGAATTTTTAAGCGCTCCCTCGGAGTCGATCGTCAGTCATTAGAGCTTCTGTTCCAGGCGTTTGCGCTGGAATTAACCGACGCTGATTACACATCCGCTGTTGCAACCTCTGAAACGTTGGAGTGCAGAAAAGAAAATCCAAAGCAAGACTGGGATAACGCAGTCGATACTTCGGTGTTTTACGGGCGTGAAACCGAACTGGCGCAACTGTGGCAGTGGATGGTAGCTCAACGCTGTCGCGCGATCGGGCTACTAGGAATTGGTGGTATTGGCAAAAGTACGATCGCCGTAAAAGCAGCGCTGCAAATGCAGACAGAATTTGAGATTGTGGTGTGGCGAAGTCTCTCCAATGCGCCCTCCTTAGATGAACTCCTCACCAGTCTGCTGAAATTTCTGATGCCGCTTCAGGGAGAAGATCCGATCGTCCCTGCTTTGCTAGACGAAAAGCTTTCTAAATTGATGCAGTATTTGCGATCGCAGCGATGTCTGTTAATTTTGGATAACGCTGAAACCATTTTGCATAGCAAACAAGTCGGTCAGTGGCGATCGGGTTATGAAGCGTATGGACAATTTCTGAGAACAATCGGTGAAACGCCCCATCAAAGCTGTTTATTACTCACCAGTCGAGAAAAACCTCGCGAAATGGCGTTGATGGAAGGCGAACAGAGCATGGTGCGATCGCTAATTTTGAGTGGACTCACACCCGATGATGGACGCGCCATCTTTCGGCAAAAGGGAGCATTTACGGGTTCAGAAGCCCAGTGGCAAACGCTGATCGAGCACTATGGCGGCAATCCCCTAGCGCTGAAGCTGGTGGCTACTGCCATCCAAGAACTTTTCAACGGCAGCATCACAGACGTTTTAGCTTATCTTGCTCAGGGAATTTGTGTATTTGAAGATATCCGCGATTTGCTCGATCGTCAGTTCGATCGCTTATCTGAAGGCGAACAAAAAACATTATTCTGGTTGGCAATTCACCGTGAACCAGTTTCGATCGCAGAGATTCAGAAAAATGTTATGGGTTGTGCTCATCAGCAAAGCATACCCAAACAAATCAGTTCATTAATCCGGCGTTCCCTACTCGAAAAAACAGACGGGTTATTTTTCTTGCAACCCGTTGTCATAGAATATGTCACGTCACGATTGATTCAACAGGTCTGTACAGAGTTTGTAACTCGGCAGTTAGATGTATGGCAAAGCCATTCTTTGATTCGGGTGCAGGCAAAGGATTATGTGAGAGAGATTCAATTGCGATCGATCGTGCAGCCTGTGATGGAATGGCTTTTATCTTGTTACCGAAATGTGGCAGAAATCGAGGATAGAGCAAGGCTACTCCTGGCACAGCAACGACAACAATTAGGCTATGCGGCAGGTAATCTGATCAATCTTCTGGTGCAGCTTAAAGTAGATTTGCGCGCTTGGGACTTTTCTAATCTTATGGTTGCCGAAGCTGACTTGCGGCAGGTAAATTTGGCAGGAGTCAATTTTCAAAATGCCGATTTAACCACATCCATTTTTTCAGAGAGCTTAAATAGTGCAATGTCGATCGACATGAGCATGGACGGTCAGATGATTGCAGTTGGCGATTCAAGTGGACTTATATATCTCTGGCAGATCGCTACGACTCAACTATTAGCTACCTTTGAAGGTCATACAAGCTGGGTATGGTGCGTGGCATTTAGTCCCGATGGTAACAGGTTAGCCAGTAGCGGTAGTGATACTTCGGTGCGGTTGTGGGATGTGCACAACGGGCAGTGCTTAGAGGTTTTAACGGAGCATACAGGCTGTGTTTGGTCCGTGAGCTTTAGTCCCGATGGTCAACGGTTGGCGAGTGGCAGTGACGATCGAACTGTGAGAGTGTGGAATTTACAAGGAGACTGTCTCCAAGTCTTGAAGGGACATACGAAAAGCGTTTATTCGGTTCACTTCTGTCCCAACAATCAAACTTTAGCAAGTGGCAGTAATGACGCATCAATTCGGATTTGGGATGCGATCGATGGGAACTGTCTGAATGTGTTAGATGGATGCGAAGAAGTTCATAGTGTCAGGTACAGCCCAAATGGAAAACTGCTAGCCAGTGGCAGTCGGGATGGGTCGATTCGACTTTTTGGCGGGCAGATCCACTCCCACAAATCTAATCCTGATGCAACTGTGTTGCACGGACACACGAATTGTGTTTGGGGCATTGCATTTAGCTCGGATGGTGACATTTTGGCGAGTGGAAGTGACGATGGCACCCTACGCTTGTGGAATGTCCAAGATGGACAATGCTTCAATGTTTTGGACGGTCATAACGACGATATTCTCGCCATTGCGATCGTTGGTGAACTGCTGGTGAGTGCCAGCCAAGATCGAACGGTTCGGCTGTGGAATCTGCATGGAAAAAGCCTCAAAACACTGCGCGGATGTACCAGTGGAATTCGATCTTTGAGCCTGAGTCCTGATGGTCAAACCCTTGCTAGTAGAGGTCAGGATGAAACGATTCACCTGTGGCATTTGCAGTTAAATAACAAGTATTTATATGACAATTTATCGCCGCTAAGACCTTACAAAATCTTGCACAGAGCCACCGATTCAACTTCGCATTTAACCAGTTGGACTTCAAACTTAAGCTTTAGCCCCGTTTATGGGGTACCTCCAGAGGGGTTTGGTGAAACCGTAGCAACCAATGGAAAAGATGGCTCAATTTTGGTGTGGAATGTGCAGACGGGGTACCTCGATCGGTGGTCAGGTCATGAAGCGCCCGTGTGGACAGTGATTTACGATCCCAGCGGGCAGATATTGGCAAGCGGCAGCCACGATCGCAGCGTGCGGCTTTGGGATGTGAAAACTCATCGCTGTCTGCGGGTGCTGCATGGTCATCAGGATGGCGTTCGGGCGATCGCATTTGATGCCAGCGCTCAATATTTGGCGAGTGGCAGTTCTGACCAAACTATTCGGCTTTGGGACGTGCAAACTGGAGAGTGTCTGCGGGTTTTACAGGGGCATACGGGCGGAGTTTTTACGCTGGAATTTACTCCCAACGGTCAACAGTTGATCGGCGGTAGTTTTGACCAAACCATTCGGGTTTGGGACTTGCAAACGGGTGAATGTTTACAGGTTTTGCAGGGGCATACGGGTGGAGTATGGTCGATCGCCATCAGCCCCGACGGTCAAACCTTGGCAAGTGGTAGTGGCGATCGAACGGTTCGACTGTGGAATCTGCTTTCAGGGCATTGTCAGCAAGTGTTGCAAGAGCATACGAGTTCGCTAACTTCGGTAATCTTTAGTGCTGATGGTCAAATTTTATTGAGTGGCAGTGACGATCGCACAATTAAGCTGTGGGATGTCGCCACCGGACGCTGTATGAGGACGTTGATGGGCGATCGGCTGTATGAAGGCATGAATATTCAAGGGGCAACGGGATTGACGAATGCTCAAAAAGCGACATTGACAGCTTTAGGGGCTTTGATTTGAGTGAGACTATGTTTGACAGCTTAATGGTAGTTTATCCACTACTTTATCAATGATCCCATACGCCTTAGCTTCCTGGGCAGACATGAAAAAATCTTGAGCGGTATCGACTAGGATTCGCTTCAAGGGTTGACCAGTAAGATTTGCTAATAACTGATTGAGTTGTCTTTTCAAATGGAGAATTTCTTTTGCCTGATTTTTAATATCTATTGCCTGCCCCTGAGCACCGGCAAAAGGTTGATGAATCATAATTCGCGAGTGACGTAAGGCAAAACGTTTTCCCTTTGTACCTCCAGCCAACAGTAGACTTCCCATAGAAGCCGACAGACCTATACCGACTGTTACAACATCGGAGCGAAGGGATTTCATAGTATCATATATAGCCATACCCGATGTTACTGAACCCCCAGGGGAATTTATGTATAGATAAATATCTTTTCCTGGTGCTTGAGAATCTAGGTAAAGCAATTGAGCTACAACTGTTCTTGCCAAATCATCATTTATAGGTTGACTAATGATTACAATCCTTTTCTTAAGTAGTCCCTCAATAGTTTTCTTATCCGAATTACAGATAGCTGTGTTTGTAGTAGAGGTATTTGGAGCCAGAAGTAGTTCTAAACTTATTTCACCCCCCTTTAAAGTATCAGCCATAGCTCTATCAGGATTGAAAACAATAACAATACCCGTAAAAATGGGAGAGAGAAATAACAGAAAGTATCTAAAATGCTTCTTCTTAATTAAGCTGCTCATAGTGCAAAACCTTTTGAAATTATCAACGTTGAGTCCATCCCAGTCATTTTTCAGCCATAAACGAGCCGCGCCATCATTGTATACCCTTTCACTACGTCATCCGGGTTACGAGCACGATTAATATAAGCGTGACAGCCCAGCATCTGTTCATGAAACGTTACAGTCGATACGGCAAAATCTGATAGCGGGTAAAGAAGTGTTAATTGCCATTTGAGTTTCCCTAATTAATCATTCCTATAGTCAGGTGCATTGTGCATGGGCGTTGTTGTACTGCTGGCTATACACAATTAATAGGACTCAGGATGAACGACTTCACTTAATGCTTCATCGATCACTGCATCACTAACACCTCGACGCTTCAAACTTGCTACCAAGGCTGTCACTGTCTCGCTCTCAAATCGTTCTAAATCAAGGCGTAAACATTGACCAATATAAGCACGAATTAATGGCTGATAACCTGAAAAGCCCAATAATGGAGCGACTTTTTTCAGATTTTCAACAACATCTTCGGGCATACGGATCGTCACGCTAGTCATGGGGCGATTTCGATCTAATCGCTGCTTTAGTGCTTCAATCTTCATACTGTACTCTCTCCTGACGAGTTGCTTTTCGCGCTGAAATAATCCGAATGACATTTTCTTCATGCTCAATGTGAACCACATACAGTAGATTCCACCGAGCATCCAGCCCAATCACAGCATCTCGTGTTTCCTCATTACGGCTGGCATCAACGACAACTAGAAATGGGTCAAAGAAGGATTCAGCAGCTTGCTGAAAAGTCACCCCATCATGATTTGTGGGATTGATCCGCGCTTTTTTGTCGTCCCATACAAAAGTAATACCATTGAGCACGAAGTATACGTTCATACTCCCCAGTATAAAATAAACGTATTTACAATGTCAATACGCTCTTTGCGAAATCTTAGCCTATGGCTGCGGCTCTGGCAAGGTTGCTAATCTTGTTTTTAATACGATATTCGTTGAACGAAGTTCAAGTGCGTTGCAAAAGCTATTCAGGCGATTCAGCAAAGCATTATAGTAGGGGTAGGCATCATCGCGTTCATCTTCAATAAGAGCATACAGGGTCAGTTCTGGCTCTGATACTAAAGGTTCTTTCGGAATATCCAAGCCTGCTTCGGTTAAGCGTACAGATGCGATCGCAATTAATAGCGATCCGATTGTATTGTTTCTACCATGACGAAGATCTTCCAATCCAGGTAAGATTAACTCCGATCCTGGCAATTCATTTAGCTCCATTATTGATTCCTCAATCGTTCCATCTTGTGAGAGTCAACGTTTAGACGCATAGGGTACATCTCAATTTTGTAAGGGCGAAGCATTCCGGCAGACAATTTATTAGTGATAATCAGAGATTTACTGCCGGAATGCTTCGCCCCTACGAGTATATCTGCAAAACTGAGATGTACACGACGCATATTCTGCACACATATTTAAACAGAAACAGATTTTCTCAGCCCTCGCACTGATATAATCCAAATAATAATTCTGATAGAACCGGAAACAATATTATTTATATAACAGGATTTCAGCTATGTCTCGCCTATCTTCCGCCCTAGTTTTTGTTTGCTTACTGCTATCTCCCTCGAAAACTTTCGCCCAAATCATCCCAGACAGCAGTTTAGGGAATGAAAGTTCGCGCACAGTTTCCGATACAATCAATAACTTACCGAGCGATCGCATTTCAGGCGGCGCAACACGTGGCTCAAATCTCTTTCACAGTTTCGGCGAATTCAACATCGGTGAAGGGCGTGGAGCCTATTTTGTCAATCCTAATGGCATTTCCAACATTTTCACCCGCGTCACCGGTAGCAATCGGTCAAATATTTTGGGAACATTAGGAGTACAGGGAAGCGCCAACCTATTTTTAATTAACCCGAAAGGAATTGTCTTCGGCCCAAACGCCCGGTTAGATTTACGTGGATCATTTCTTGGTTCTACTGCTGACAGTATTGTATTTAATAATGGCTTTGAATTCAGTAGCACTAACCCGCAGTCACCACTATTAACAGTAAATATTCCCCTTGGTTTGAGATTTCGAGATAATCCCGGTACAATTGTCAATCGCTCGATCGCAACTGGACAAATCAACCAGCCCAAACCTCTCCTAGAAACTCCAATTACCAATCAAGTCGGTTTAGCCGTAGACCCAAATCAAACTTTAGCCTTAATTGGAGGCAGTGTTCAACTTCCCAGTGGCAACTTAACAGCTAGTGGCGGACAAATCGTCCTCGGTAGTCTTGCTAATTCGGGTTTAGTTAATTTCGCACAAACTCCGCTAGGTCTAACTTTTAACTATAACAAGATTCAAAACTTTGGCAATATTGAACTCTCCGCAGGTAGCGTGATTAACACCAGCGGAGTCGGAGGTGGCAAAGTTGATATCAGAGGTGGAAATGTCACTCTCAGCAATTCCAGAATCTATGGACTGACACTGGGAAATATTGATAGTAGAGGCATCGATATTACTGGTCAAAATGTTCAAATTAAGGATGGATCGCAAATTTCTACCTTTACCCTAGGAGGTGGTGCGGGCGGAAATATCAACATCCGTGCTACTGATTCTGTAGAAATGAGCGGACTTGGAGTCGAGGGTTATCAACAGGTGGTAATTAAGTATTTAATATCAGGAATCGTAGACCCGTTTGACCCACAATTTGTTTTGTTTAATGGTACTTCTGGCGCTGGAGCTGGGGGAAGTATTACTATTGATACTCCTAGCTTGCTGATGCGTAATGGCGTAGTAGGTAGCGGCATTACCCTTGGTGCTGGAAGTGGGGGAAATCTAAACATCCGTGCCAATACTTTTGAGATTGTGGGTTCTGGAATTAACAATGCCACAGCTAAAGATAGTACCGGCCCAGGAGGAAGTATCAACGTTGATGTTCAGCGATTAATTATGCGCGATGGTTCTCTACTCGGTAGCACGAGTTACAGTGATGGGCCATCGGGGAATATTAATGTTAAAGCTGCTGAATCAGTAGAATTGTCCAACACTGGGCCAAGCACTGCTGTGTCAACAGGAATCAGTACCCTGAGTATCGGTGCTAACGGGAAAGCGGGGGACATTACGGTTGATACCAAGCGATTGAGTCTCTCTGATGGTTCTGCTTTTACATTAGGAACAGGTGTATTAGTTGGTAGGTTCCTATTTTCTCAAAAAGGTGGGCCCGCAGGAAATTTAACTGTTAGGGCTAGCGAATCAGTGGAAATTTCAGGAATTTCTCAGCTTTTGACTAGCGGGAATCAAAATGCTAGTGCATTCATTTCTGCAACTTTGAGTTCCAGTCGGGGTGGGAATATCCGCGTTGATACGCCTAGCTTGACGGTGCGGGATGGGGGAATAGTTTCTACGAGTTCTTTGGGTGT
>JAYTZD010000316.1:0-3338 GCA_043742065.1 Oscillatoriales bacterium | reverse complement strand
CTAAACTATTACCACTATCTAAAAAACCGTAGGGATTAAAATCTTTAATCACTCGCTGTACTCGTTCAATCGGAACAGCATAATAAACGCTCCCTAGGTCAAAGGAAACGAATTTGTGAGCAGGAGACCTCACATTACCTTGTTTCTGGCTGCGAAAACGGCGATTGTAATTGGCGTGAGTCATGTCGATTTTGGATTTTAGATTTTGGATTTTGGATTGAAGAATTGTTTATTGTTTGATTAATTTGGGGATAGCTTCTAACAGTAGAGCTTCGCTATAAGGTTTGGTGAAATATTGATTTGCTCCTAATTCCATTGCCATTTGGCGGTGTTTTTCGCCACTGCGAGAAGTTAGCATTATAATAATTGGCGTGAGTCATGTCGATTTTGGATTTTGGATTTTGGATTTTGGATTGAAGAATTGTTTATTGTTTGATTAATTTGGGGATAGCTTCTAACAGTAGGGCTTCGCTATAAGGTTTGGTAAAGTATTGATTTGCTCCTAATTCCATTGCCATTTGGCGGTGTTTTTCGCCGCTGCGAGAAGTTAGCATGGCTACGGGCATCTTAGCAAAACGTTGGGTCGATCGCACCGATCGCAAAAATTCAAATCCATCCATCCGGGGCATCTCAATATCCACAATTGCTAAACTGCAATCGAGACCGTTTTGCAACTTTTCCAAGGCATCCAAACCGTCCTTTGCCTGCACCACCCGATAGCGAGCCCTAGTCAGCATCAGAGTCAGCAATTGCCGAATTGTATAAGAATCGTCCACCACCAAAATTTGCGGTGCCTGACTCGAAGTTGGTGCCAAATGCGGTACTTTACCAGACACAGGGGCGATCGAACTATTTACCAAAGGTTGACCCACCAAATCATCCACATCCAAAATAGTCACCACTCGGCCGTCTCCCAAAATCGTACTTCCCAAAACCCCACGAGGCTTAGACAGAGGCGATGGCAAGGGTTTTACCACAATTTCCTGCTGGCCGATTAGCCGTTCCACCGCCACCGCCAGCATTCCTTCGCTAGAAGCCAACACCAGCACCGGAATGTGATCCTGGGTCAAAGGGTCAGGAGAGGGGGCATCAGGCCCCAAAACACTGTATTCCAGCAAATCTTGGAGTCGTACTAAACGAATGAATTCGTCTCGCCACCACAACATCGGCTGATTTCCAGCGGTATGAATCTCCGAGGCTTTAATGTGGAGAATTTCCTCGACTGCATCCAGTGGGACTGCTATTTTATTGCGATCGGTCTTTACCATCAAGGCCTCAGTAATCGACAGTAATAGCGGCAGTTTAAGGATAAAACTCGTACCTTTTCCCAGGCGAGAATCCACCTTCACAGTACCACGCACCGTTCGCAAATTCGCCCGTACCACATCGAGACCAACTCCTCGCCCTGAAAGATTGCTCACTTCTTCGACTGTGCTAAAACCAGGCCAAAATAGAAAATCGTAGAGTTCCGCAATCGAAAAATCTTGGGCTTGTTCCTCCGTCGCCAAACCCTTTTTCACAATTTTGCGACGAATGATTTCCGGGTCAATGCCCTTACCGTCATCAACGACAGTGATAATAGTTTGACCACCTTGGTGTCGGGCTTCTATTTCAATTTGACCACTGGCTGGCTTGCCGATTTCCTGTCGAAGTTCTGGCATTTCAATGCCATGATCGAAAGCGTTTCTGACTAGATGGATTAGGGGGTCGCGCAAGGCATCAAGCAAACTTTCATCAATTTTAGTATCGCGTCCCAATAGCAGTAAATTGACATCTTTATCGTAGGTGATACACATATCTCTGAGTGCTCGCGGCAAGTGATCGACGGCGCGGCTGAAACTTACTACTCGTAACTGCATGACTCGGCTGCGTAGCTGTTCGGTGATGCGACGCAGTTGGTCGATGCTGCGCTCAAATCTCATGGCTAAAGCATCTAATTTGGTGGCAGAATGAGAAATTGTTTCGGCGGTTTCGATTACTTCAGAGGCTGTAGAGTGGAACTCTGTGTATTGATCCATCTCTAAAATATCAAAGTGAGGGTGGAGGCTAGAGGATTTGCTGTTAGTAAGAATTGGAAATTCTTTGTCTACTTCTACAAATTTCCCTGTTCCTTGGTTGCTATTTCCACTTTTCCAGTCTGCAAAACTCATCCTGTCATACTCTTCTCGCAACTGGCCACCGAATTGGTTCAAATCGACAATATTGCGGCGGATGCGCTTGACTTCGCCACGCAGTTCTGATTCTTGAAGTTCTAAGTTGGTGCGATTTATGACTAATTCACCGACTAGATTGACTAATTCTGTTAAGCGTTCTAAGTCTACTCGGATTGTTGGCCGCTGGGGGTTTGAGAGTGGAGGAGTGGGGGAGGGGGAGAGTGGGGGAGTGGGGGAGAGTGGGGGAGGGGGGGAGATTTCGGGGGGTTCGTTAGCGAAGCCCTCGCAGAGGATCGCCTTTCCTGCTAATATTTGCCCTCGTGCGGTTTGTAGGTTTTGCGCGATCGCCCAACCCTCGGATTGCAACCGTTGTAGAGTCAAATCCTTTGAGTCGATCAAATCTCTGAGAGGTTCAGCAACTTTCCCAAATTCTGGCAATTGCAACATTCCAGCTAAACCGGAGAGTTGGTAATAAACCTGGTTGAGTGCGGTCACACTTTTTGCCAAATCAGCCTCAGAAGCTTGGGAAAGTTCGGTTTCTAGGCGATTGAAGACGGGCGGTAGTTCGTGTTCAAAAATCAATTTTAGGGTTTCCGGGGCCGGCGACTTGCTGATTACCGGAGGTGGCGGTGGTTCTGGGCTCCCGTATTGGGCTTCTAACTGAGCTTGAATTTGGGCGATCGCCTCTAAGTTTGCAGTCTGATCGGGAGTGCTGACATCGGAGTGGTGAATTGATTCGGTAGTAATCTTTTTGAGAGCATCCACACCTTGTAGCAAAACAGTCACAGTTGCTGGTTCCAGGGCCGACAAGTCTGTGCGATCGCGAAAAATGACAAAACACTCCTCCAGAGTGTGAGCTGCGGCAGACACGTTTTGAAACCCCAACATCGAACCCGCACCTTTGATCGAATGAGCGGCCCGAAACATTTCTTTAACTGCGGCTTGTCGCTGTTTTAAATCAGCAGTTTCCATTCCCAATAAGTTTGTCTCCATTAATTGGAGAAACTCTTGGGTTTCTGCGGTAAAAGCATCTATTAATTCATTTAAATCGTCATCGTTCATATTAATTTGTTATCTGTTGGTTGTTAACTGTTGACTGTTGACTGTTGACTGTTAACTGTTGTCTGTTAACTGTTAAATCAAGAATAGAGGAGACGGCAGTGCCGTGTCCCTACAATGTTATTT
>JAYTZD010000315.1:0-13563 GCA_043742065.1 Oscillatoriales bacterium | reverse complement strand
CAAGTTTTCACTGGTTGTCTCGCGTTTGATAAATTGCGATCGTTGTTGTCGAACCTGATATACTGTAGCTACAGCAGTTCCGACTGTACCCAAGTAAACCGCCACCAGGGAACAACTGGCAAATCCCCAACCCCAGTGTAAATAACTCAATCCTAAGTGATTTAGGGCGATCGATAAAGTGACATTTTTACCCAACAAATTTTCATATTGATATTTAATGATTCCCCTAGTCATCCAAGTTAAGATAATTGCCGCTGCGATGACTACCGCCCAATCCCCAGGATGCCGCCACAGTCCAAAACTATCCATCGCCCAAAAATTGATCGGCACTAACAATAGCGTCACAATTTGCAAAGTTTGAGCTGTCAAGTGTAAATTTGGCTGTTTTTTCGCCCAACTACTAATCGCCCCAAAAGTTAAAGTATAAGCCAACAAAACTGTATATTGTCCCGCCGCCGGAAATCTTTCCCACTGACTTGCAGCCAAGACTCCAGAGGAGATAACTACCATGAATACTCCTAAAAATAGCAGCCACACGACGCTAATTTCTGCCATTAGCGAGTGCAAAGCTTGAGCTATCAAATTAGGAGTCTGAGCAGTTTTCGCGGGCTGAGCAACGCTTGGATTGTCGCTAGCTAGTATTCTAGGTGTTGATAAAGCGGGTGTTTGGTGTGTGGGAATTTGAGCGAGGGGGCGATCGAGATTAGGGCGATCGACAACGGGCTCTTTAAGCGGGCAAACTAGATACTGACTGCACAACTGCTCAACCTCAGCGGGCGAGAGCAAACCCAGACGCAACCACGTATCTAAGCCTGTCAACAACTCAGGATGGGAGGCTAAGACGCTGAATTCAATTTTGCTCGATCGACCTTTAGGAGATGACATCGGCTTCAACTTGTATTAGCTACATTCCAGGTATAGCCTACCTAATTTACGGTCGATCGCATATCCTAGTATTCCGCTGTCAAAATTGGCACAATCAGTCCGCCAGGGGTTTCAACCCTTGCCGGACTATGGGTTGTACCTTAAGTTGACACTAATGGGCATTGCCGTGTCCCTACTGAGGAAAAGATTTCAGCAAAGTTTCCACACTAGCATTGTGGTCTATGAATGAAAACAAATGTTTAAATAATAGCTTCCCGTTTTCATCCAAAACAAACTGAGCAGGCAAAGGAGCACCTAAAGCTTGACCGACTTGATAAGCCCGAAAAATCTGACAGCTAGGATCGCTCAACAGTGGCATTTTCAATCCTAAGTCTCTAACTACAATCTGGCTTTGGCGATCGTCTGTACTCGTCACCATCAATAATTCTATATCGCGATCGGCAAATTGTTCCCAGTTTTCATTCAAGGCTTTAATATGAGGAAAACAGAAAGGACAATATTGCTTTTCAGTAAAAATCCGAGTGAAAGCGATAATTACCGGTCTATCTCCACGATAATTTGATAGCCTCACCAATTTGCCATTAGTCATATCCGGCAATTCAAAATCTGCGGTAATCTGTCCCAGTTTCAGAGAATTACTAGCAGGAACTGGCAATAAATTTTGGAAAAACCGCTGATTTAACAGGCCGCTAAAATCAGTAGAAGTCAGCATATTTCCTAATCGGGAATTGGGTAATTGGGAATTGGGTAATGGGATGGCAGGGAAGTAGGCGGGGTGCATCTCAATTTGGTAAGGGCGAAGCATTCCGGTAGACAATTTATTAGTAAGAAGCAGAAATTTACTGCCGGAATGCTTCGCCCCTACGAATATATTTGCACGCGCGCCAGATGCAAAGCGGGCGGGCACTCACAGGCACCGCCCCTACAAAGTTAGATAGCGGCAAAGAATACTTTAGACTTGACTGGATCGGGAGTCATGGTTTTGTCACCGGGCTTCCAGCCAGCGGGACAAACTTCATCGGGGTGAGACTGAACGTACTGGATAGCTTGCAGAGTACGGAGAGTTTCATCCACGTTGCGGCCGAAGGCAAGGTTGTTGATAGTGGAGTGTTGGATGATGCCTTCTTTATCGATGATAAATAGACCTCTCAGGGCAATACCTGCTTCTGGGTCGAGGACGTTGTAGTCGGCACTAATGGTTTTTTTGATGTCGGCAACTAGAGGATAGTTGAGGTCGCCAACGCCACCAGATTTGCGGTCTGATTGTATCCAAGCTAGGTGAGAAAATTCGCTATCAACGGATACGCCGAGGATTTCGGTGTCGATTTTATTGAATTCTTCAAAGCGATCGCTAAATGCTGTAATCTCAGTCGGGCAGACAAAGGTGAAGTCCAAGGGATAGAAGAACAGGACTACATACTTTTTGCCTTTATAGTCCGACAGTTTAACTGTCTTGAATTCCTGATCGACTACGGCTGTTGCTGCGAAGTCGGGTGCAGGTTGACCAACGCGAAGACATTCACTACTCATAGATGTTATTTCCTGTTTTACGAACTGTTACAAATATATCATAGTCATAACGACTACAGTTATTTCAAACCTAAACAAAAAGATGCTCTCAATGTTGAGAGCATCTTTTCATCAAACTATGGCTCAGGCGGGATTTGAACCTGCGACCTTGGGCTTATGAGTCCCCTGCGCTAACCAACTGCGCCACTGAGCCAAAACCTGTTCACGATTTACTATCGTAGCACAGTATTGCGAGATAGGATAGATGTGTGACTACATTATTTGTCATCACTAGGAGTGAAAGTTATGAGTTTTGCTAATGTTTCAAAACCCATAACTTAAAACAAGTCCTTAGCGAGAAGCGCTGGAATCATCTTTTGGCAGAAAAGCCATTGGATTGACAGCTCCCGATCCAGCGGGATGAATTTCAAAATGCAAGTGCGGCCCGGTACTAAAGCCAGTGCTGCCCATTTCTGAAATCTGTTCGCCTTGAGCGACTCTCTGACCCTTTTGGACCAAAATCCGGTTGTTGTGAGCATAGACAGTTTCAGTGCCGTCTGGATGGGTAATTTCCACCAGATAGCCGTAACCGCCGTCGTTCCACTGTGCATAGGTCACAACCCCGTCAGAGGCTGCCACAATCGGTGTGCCGATCGGACCTGCAATGTCAATACCCTTGTGCATCCGTCCCCAGCGCCAGCCGTAGCCAGAAGTGAAAACGCCCTTAGCTGGCCAAGTAAACCCATTAGCCGACTGTTGTTTTGAGCCTTTAGGTAGATAGGTATCAGCGCTAGAAAGCGGGGGCAATTCAGGAGACACCATTTGTCCCAAAGAGGGATGGCTAAGAGGGTCGTAACCCTGTGCACCCAAAGGAGCAGTAGCAACCACAGGCCGATTTAAATTGGAGGTCGGCACCAAGTTGATTGGTTCCGATTGGGCAGCGCGGGCAGCGTCAAAACGCTCTTGCTGCTGCTTCTGAACTTCCTCGCTCCACCCCCTCGACGGTGGTCTGCTGATTTCATTCTGAACCGTTCCACCGTACTCTGGGGTGTAGAGATAGGGATTGAGCTGTTCGTTGTCCTCAGACGGGTTGCCCGAAGCGACTTGGGTTTCTGAGTCTGCCGTTGGAGCTAGGGCAACTGAATTTGGCCCGATCGCATTTCGTTCTGCCCGATATTCCGATCGTAGTCGAACAACTTCTGCTCTTAACCGTTCAGCATAAGGGCTGAGTGCTTCGGCAGATTGAGTAGCAGCCGAGGACTCCGGTACAGAATTAGCTGCATCAGTGGCTAAACCCTGGGTGCTGACAACTGGTGTCCAGTTAGCAGGCTGCGGGTATGCCGCCGTCAAGTTAGAGCTTGCAGTTGCAGTGGCTGGCATTGGTAGCGCACTGGTATCAACAGCACCTGTGAAAGTTGGTTCGCCCTGAAGCTCCAACTTCCTGGGTTCGCTAATGGTTTGAGAAACTTGAGTTAGCGAAATGTTGTTAATTTGGGGAACCATCGGCGCTGAAATATTGTTCAGACCTTCCAAGTTCGCCAGGGGAGAGATAATCGGTACGGTTGGCGCGGATACTGTAACGCCAGAACCAGGTATTTCCGAGGTAGACGAGCTGGGGTTCAAAGATGCGGGAACCGAAGCTGCCGAGAAGGAAGATGTAGAGTTAGATGCCTGAATAGAAGCGGATGCTTGCGCCCCTGAATTATTTAACCCAACTTGGGGAATTTTCAGTCGTTGATTGACATTCAGCAAATTGGGGTTGCCGAGCTTGTTGACGGAGATCAGGTCTTTTGCCTGTACGCCCTGAGCTTTGGCGATCGCACCTAGGGTATCTCCTGGACGCACACTGTACGACACATCCGTCTGTGCGGGTGTAGTACCTGCTGAGGGAACTACGACAGCAGAGGGTAAACTGGGAGTTACCAGCGACTGTTCAATGGGTGAGGTTGTTTGACCCAACCCGGCATTGGGAATTACTGGAACCGTTGCAGAAGTAGAAGATGCCTGCGTCGGTGCTGGCGATTGCAAAGATACAGCAGATGTAGATAAACTGGTTTCTGACTCATCACCCAACTGGGTCAGATCCAATTCGGCTGTGCGGTTTTCCTGTTTTTTCAAACTGTCGATCGCCCCGTTGGCATTCGGCACGGCGATCGAATTTTGATCAGGTCTCGTCGTGGCGAGGGAATTCGCTGGTGTTGATTGCGGCCCTGACTGCACCACCGAACGAGAAGAAGGCTCGGAGCCTGTTAGGTCTAATTTTTGTTCAGGATTGACCACCGGCGCATACTCTGGTGCTGCGACTGCGGTGTTGCCAGCATTCTGTTGTGGCGAGATGACTTCCGTCGGCGGAATTGTCAGTTGTTGCCCTACTTGGAGTAAGGTATCGGATTTAATACCGTTGGCAGTTGCCAGTGCATTAGGTGCAACTGCATAGTCTTGAGATAACTCCCACAGAGTTTGTCCTGGCTGCACTTTAACCGCTAACCGTTTAGAAGATTCAGCGACTGGTGCGACTAGGGGAGCATCACCTACAGAGGTAGCGAGTTCGCTGACTGAGGCTGGCTGCACTTCAGCAGTGGGTTCTGGTATCGGTGCGAGTTCAGACGCGCGAGCGCTGTCCCCGGTTCTCGGAAGTAGGATGCCGGAAGCACCTACCGATATTGCCAGCCCGATCGTGGCGAGAGAGCGAACTCTGCCAGTGCTTAGCGTTGTCTGTTTTGACTGCTCTGTAGAGCTGTCTCTGTCGATTTCACTAGCCTTAACAGGCTGGTTTTTGGGATATATTCGTTTCAAAAAAACGACCTCCTACTGAAAAGCGCTAACTGTCCTTGGAAACACACAAGGGATTGCATGACAATGATTTGAACCAACAAGCAAAAATATTCTGATTGTTGATAGCTATCATGCTTAAGCAAGATTACCTTGGTTTTGAAATTTAGACAAGCTCGCACAGTCACAAAAATTCAAATATCCGGTAAAACTTGCTGCAATAACACCCCAAAACCCTTACACGGCAATAGCTAGAACAAATAAATAAAATATTGGTTCTGGCATGGCTAAAAGTGTCATGTCTGATGATCGGACTCTAGCCTAATTTTCCAAATACCTACAACCGTATATTTACTAGATATAGCGCCTCTATGTGATCTAAGTACGGTCTAGCGCGCTATATCGCTAACAAACTCAGTTTTGGTGGTTGAATCATCCTTGAAGTAATTTGGTGTTGTTGATAACAATCTCTTGTTGGATGAATAAGAATTTATCAACTTTGGCTATTTAGAATCTCACAGCTTTGATACAAATTTCTTATCTTTTGAGCAAGATTTCCTAAAGATATACAGCTATTAGATATCTATATGTGTATGTGTCGATAGTTACTTATCCAAGTTCGCCCAACTGTCGTTTTGCTTCAAATAAGCCCACAGCAGCGCTGACTGAAAGGTTTAAACTCCTTACTCCTGGCTGGCTCATGGGAATCAAAACTGTGGCATCGCAGGCATCCAAGACAAATTGAGGAATCCCGGCAGTTTCCGAGCCAAACATCAGCCAATCGGTAGTTTGAAATTGAAATTGCGCGTAATTGCATCGCCCGCCAGTGGTGAATCCGATCGATCGCCCACCCCGTTGCTGCTGAATCGTCAAAAAAGCAGCTAAATCTTCGTGACAGTGGAGGTTGACATAGGGCCAGTAGTCTAAACCGGCCCGTTTGAGGTAGCGATCGCTAATTTCAAACCCCAGTGGGCCGACTAAATGCAATTCAGTGCTTGTAGCAGCGCAAGTGCGGGCGATATTACCAGTATTCGGGGGGATTTGGGGGTGAATCAAGACAAGTTGGGGCATGAAGCTATGGCAGAAGAAAGTTCGGCAACGGATTTTGTAACGGATTTAACGGATTTAACGGAGGTCAGTCAGCAGGAAACAGCTATTGGGAAATGTCGAAATCTACCTTTGGGTAGATACAACTCATAGCTTTTAGTTATAACCCGTGTCGGACGCGATTGATTAAATATTCTGATTTGTTTTGCAATGCTACTTTTCAAGCAGCTAACTGGGCGCACAAGTTGTCTTCGAGCTCCCATTCCTGGTGAGCCATCCCATTAATTCCTTGCAGAATAATACTACGGGTGTCCAAACCGCTCTCATGCAGTTTTAACCACTGCTGAGCAGTGTTGCCTTCCCGAAGAATCTTTTTGAGTGGTAATAGAAAGCAGCTAAAGCCGCGTTTTTTGGCAAATGGCCAGACTTGCTGGTAAATTTCCTCAATCCAATCTCGTGCCAAAATCGTTCTGCCATCTTGCCAGTGAATCAGTTCGGCATCCAAACTGTTGCGGGATGCAGCAATTTCGTTAGCATCTGTGAGAGCAACTAAGTCTTGGTTGCGGGTAGCCGCTGGCAAGGTGCTGAGTTCTAATGGGTCTAAGCTGGGGTCTTCCATCATCTGCCAAATCCGAGCTTCTAACAAGGCAGTGATTGCTAACAAAGCCAGAGGATTGACTTCTAGGTCACAAATTCTCAGTTCGAGGCGGTTGAGGCAGTAGGGGCGACGATCGCCATTTGGCCGCACAGCAGACCATAGGTGGCGGACATTTTGCATACTGCCAAGTTCTAGCTGTTCTTCAGTCCACTGGATGTAATGCTTGTGACTTTCAAACAGGGGGACGATGGCTGGAGTTTTGGGAAACAAACCCCACCGGGTGGAATGATAGCCCGTGACTTCACCGTCGAGGAAGGGGGAAGAAGCGCTCAATGCAAGGTAGAGGGGTGCTTCGACGCGGGCGAGGCGAATTGCCCGCATCAGCATTTCTGGTTGGGAGATGCCGATGTTGATGTGAATGCTGGCGGTGACGACTTTGGTACCGTAGGTTTGCTCGATGTAAGTGTGGTAGGGGTTGTTGGGGTCCGATCGATAAAAGCGATCGCTTCCTCCGAGAGACAGGGTACTTCCTGGGAGCAAAGTGTAGTCGCCCAATTGTTTTAAATACTGTCGCAGCCGGACTCGTGGCTTGACTAGGGCACACAGCAGGCGATCGTAGCTGCACATGGGGGCAGTCGTGTACTCCACGTTGCGACTATCAGGCTCGCGCACAAATCCCTCTAGATCGGCGACTATGCGATCGGAGAGACCGACAACATCACCTTCGGGCGTGCCGGTATACATTTCTACTTCAAAACCTTTTGATAGCAGCACGTTTGTTCCTCAGCTAAGTTGAGTGCTAGTTTCTAGTATCCCAAAAATTGACCAATTAAGACTATCTTCCACAAGGCAGAGTTAATTTTTTTCTCTACTTCCACAGAAAACTGTTTTTATGGATTTTCGATTTTCGATTTTTGATTTTCGATTGAAGAATTAACCCCACGGATGAATCCGGGGGCCAGAACCCAATTGCTCGATTGTCAATAAACAAATTGCAATTCCGTAGGAAATCTTGCTTCTTCGGGTTCTGGATTGTAGATATAATCGCAGTCAAAACGCAAAGCTTCAGCATGGCGACTGATAGAAAATCCGCAGTTACTCACCATTTCTGTAGTAAAAGTTGCTGTTACTAATTCAATTAATTTTTTATAGGCAATATCAGGCTGTTGAACGTAATAGGCGCGCCTCGCAAAAAAGATTTTTTCATCTTTCGGTACAATTATGCCGTTGATTTTGTGTGCGTGTTGAATCGGCTTGATGTAAGTTTCAATAAACTGCCACTCATTTTTTTGTAATCTCGTCAATCGTTCGTGTTGCAACCAGGTCATTTGAAATGCAATTTTAATAAATTCAAAACCCAAGATGTAGTTGAAAACATTATTGCGTTCTTCTGTACTCAAGACGAAGCGAAGTGCAGATTCTAAATATTGGTCATTTTGCCCGCGCACTTGTTGAGCTGAGTGGATGTAAAATTGTTTGATGTAGCTTCTTAAATCTGATTCGTTTAATTCTTTTTTAACTCGAAACCTGGTTAGATAATCTTTGACTCGGTGCAGAGTATCTACGTCTTCAAACATTTTTGAAACTAAACCGTCGGCGGTGTAGTCATCTAAAAATTCTGCTTGCAAGTCTGGAGTGGAGGCACATAATATGTAACAGAGGGATAATAGGTAGCGGCGCTGGTTCCAAGGCAGGCTTTGGGCCCAATCTTTAGCTTTTACAGGAAGCTGCCCTAGGATGGTATCTGTGTTTCGGCGTGGAGAAGGATCCGTATATTTACTTTTTTCTTTAATCATTGCCTGGAACCTTGATGATAATTAAGTAGACTGGTTAATATATCACAGAGGAGGGTTGAGGAGTTGAAATATGAAGGGACGCGGTAAATTTATTATTTTCTATGAATCACTTAAGTATATCTTACTTTTGGCTAACAGTAGTGATCAGTCTCACACTTTCTCTGGTTTAAAATCACTGGTCGCTGAGGGTAGCTGAAGTGTAGGTGTTGCGATCGCGTCTTGAGCAGGGCGAGTGTCACACAAAAAACCTATTCAGGTCACTACGGTATCTGAGGGTTTGGTTGATAATTAACTAGGTTGTTCATAACTTTTTATTAGTTATAATTACTGAGGTCTCCGATCAACACGACTGTAAGTATTTTTGCTGAGAATCGTTGCCAAAATTTAGCTTTTTCGCGATCAACTTCCCGGTTCAGTTGAATCGTCCTTAAATTGAATTGATGTGTTCGCACCCTACACTCAGTAGTTGTAAGATTTGTAAAGTCTCCACGGATAAATTCGGGGGCAAGAGACCAAATTGCTGGATGGTCAGGGGGTATTGATGATTGGGGGTCTCACACCTCGATCGCAAGTTGAGGTCAACTATTTACAGGGTGCATTGAGTCGCTACTTGTTCGATCGCTAATTGAACCAATAATCGTTCATAATCTATCAGTAGATACTTTATAGATAGGAACGCGCATCCACATCAGCAAGTAGGTCAATCGATTTTCGATTTTCGATTTTCGATTTTCGATTGACTCCACGGATAAATGCTCTTTCTTGAGGATTTTCGATTTTGGATTGATTCCACGGATAAATCCGGGGGCTTGTACCACCTTTGAAATTCTTGGTCAAAATTACTATCAAACGGCAGCCACCAAAAGAATAAGTATAAAAATAATTTAAACAGGTAGTTTCGAGCTGGGAAGTGAATATGTTTAATACAACAGAAATACTGATTAACGCTTTCGTCAATCGGCTGATTGAAGGATACCGCCACACTTACGGGGGGTGCAAGTCTAATTATGGAGAGATTATTGCCTGGGTAGCCGATATGGCTTTGCAAAATATTGCGAATAGCGATGCTCTTTACCACAATGTGGAACACACGATTTTAGTGACATTGGTGGGACAGGAGATGATGCGTGGCAAACACATCCGTGAAGGGGGTGTTTCCTGTGAAGATTGGCTGCATTTTCACATTGCTTTGCTATGTCACGATATCGGGTATGTTAAGGGTGTTTGCCGTCAAGATCAAGCTGACTTGCGGCTGTATGCAACGGGGGTAGGTGATCAGCAAATAAAACTGCCTCTGAGAGCGACTGATGCTAGTTTGAATTTTTATCATGTCGATCGGGGAAAAATGTTTATTGAGGAGCGTTTTGGCGGTCACAAACTGATTGATATTGAGCTAATAAAGCACAATATTGAGCTGACTCGTTTCCCGGTGCCAGCGGATGAAGATCATCAAGACACTGTGAATTATCCAGGTTTAGTTCGTGCTGCTGATTTAATTGGTCAATTGAGCGATCAGCGATATTTGCAAAAAATTGCTGCGCTGTTTTACGAGTTTGAGGAGATTGGTCAGAATCAGGTTTTAGGGTATCGAACTCCGGGGGATTTGCGGAATGGGTATCCGAAGTTTTATTGGAATGTGGTTTATCAGTATGTCAAGGAGGCGATCGGCTATTTGGAAGTAACACAAAAAGGGAAACAAGTTGTTGCTCATTTAAGCGCAAATGTGTTTCGGGTTGAACATTCTGAGGTGGGAGTTGAGGATGTGCTTGTAGTTCGTTGATTCCTGGTCATTGCTCTAATTAAACGTAAAATGCTTTTTGTTAAATACCCGACTTCTTCAAGAATTCGGGTATCAGAGATTCTTCGCTTCGCTCAGAATGACAGACAATAGTTGCGTAAGTTATGTTATAATTGAAATCAGTCAAGACAGCTTAATTTCCAGTTTATAAATTCCCGGTATGGCGGAACATCGTAAAAAATGACCATCCCACACGGCTCAGCAAATCTTTAAATGTTTTGATTGTCCTGTACCAGATAAATTAAGTTATTGCAGCGCTAGGAGAACGAAAAATTACCATGAGATTCATTAACCCAAAAATCGAGTTTGCATTCAAAAAAATATTCGGCTCAAATGAAAGCAAACCAAAATGAAAAATGTCTCGGAAATACAGCAAGCTTTTGCTATTGCTAATGAAGCTAACTTTAATCCAAAGGAGTTGGCAGATTTAGAAAATCGCGAAAGGTATATTCTGGATCAGCAGGGAATTTTCGTGCAGGGAATTAAAGAAGGAGTCGCGCAAGGGCGAGAACAAGCCAGAGAGAAAGGCAGAAAAAAAGGCAGAGAAGAGGGAATCGCGCTAGGTATACGAGAAAAAGCTCTGGAAATTGCGAGGCAACTTCTCAATGTACTTGACAATCAAACAATTAGTCAAACTACTGGTTTGAGTGTTGAAGATATCCAAAATTTGCGGTCGGAATGAAAGGAGGGGAAAAAGCCCGATCGCACTGACGATCATATGAAGTAAAAACAGAATACCCGATACCCTATACCCGTAGACTATTTACGATCGCTCAACCGGACTGGATATCATGTATATTGCTCCTGACCAAGACCAAAAAATTCGATCGACCATGCGAGAGTGCGGTCAACTAGCTCAAAAACTTGCAGCAGAACCCTTTGAAGTTTCCGAGAAAGGGCCCGATGACTATGTGACCAGTATCGATCGCCTCCTAGACCAACAGCTATTAACAGCATTTTCTGCCTTGTTTCCTGAAGACGGTATAATTACTGAGGAAAATACCGCTTCCAGAACAGCGTACCTAAGTAATTACCGACGGCTTTGGTGCATTGACCCCATTGACGGCACCGCAGAATTTATTCAGGGACAACTCCACTACGCCGTGATGGTAGGACTGCTGCAAGATGGGGAACCGATCGCAGGCTGGATCTATGCCCCGGCTTTTGACCAAATGTACTTCGGGGGCAAAGATTGGGGATTGTTCCAAACCCTTGGAGACTCGAAACCGTCTCCGATCGCCATTCACAAACCTCCTGCCCCGACAGCAGATTGTTGTAAAATTGTGCTGGGAGACAAAGACCAGAAAAACTACGGTTTGGCGATCGCTAAAATGATACCGGGTGTCGAGTTTTATTCCCTCGGCAGCTTTGGCTTGAAAGTTCTCGAAGTCATCAGTGGTCGAGCCGGTTTGTACCTGTACTTCAACGGTAGAGTCAAAGTGTGGGATACCGCAGGCCCTCTAGCCCTAGCAAAAGCCGCCGGATTAGTCTGCTGCGACTTGCAAGGTGAACCTCTGAGGTGGACACCAGATGCCCTCGATCGGTCAACTCTAGCCCACTCTCAAACGATCGCAATTGGTCGGCAGGAGTATATAGAATGTCTGTTGGCGAAAGTTCGCATAGCAGTGGAAGGGTTGTAAATCCGTTGAGTTTGAAAGAATCTGTGGATTTTGCGTGAACCGCGCCTCAGCGCCCTTATGATCAATTAAAGGAACGATAAATGATTTTTTTTTCAAGCAGCGATCGTTCCTAGCTGTTGACTATCGCCTAATCATATTTCCCACCTCAGCCAATTTGCATGAAGACAGAAGCTTTCAGTGAGCTTTTCCCCCTGTTTAAGGGTGCTAACCCAGAAACCTTGGGAGGGCTACTATCAAATGCCGTCAAACACGAGTATCCCGCAGGTAGAGCCGTTTTGATGGAAGATTCTTGGGGTAACGCTATTTACTTTGTAGTATCCGGGTGGGTCAAAGTTCGACACCTCTCTGGCGATCGAGCCGTATCGATGGCTATTTTGGGTAGAGGTGCATTCTTCGGCGAAATGGCGATTCTTGACGAATCTCCGCGATCGAATGACGTACTTGCTTTATCACCCGTGCGACTAATCAGCGTTACCGCCCAGCGATTTATCCAAACCCTGTTCAAAGATCCGCAATTGCACCACCGAATGCTGCAACTGATGGTACGGCGACTCCGCCAAACAAATCTCCGCTATCAACTTCGCAACCGCCAGCCAGCAGTTAAACTAGCAAATACCTTAGTTGAGTTGGCAGAAAACTACGGTCAGAATACTGCACAAGGCAAAGATATCTTTAATATCCCTTATGAAGACTTAGCTGATGTGACAAATATCGCCCTAGATGAAACCAGCAAAATTATGGAAAAACTGGATAGCAAAGGCTGGATCAATATCGATCCAGAACGCCAAACTATCCATTTGATCAACCTCAAGCACTTGATTAATTTAGCAAGTCAATGATTGATGTCACCCCTTTGGATACCTCGTCCGTTGCTACGAACATTCGCACCCAACTAACAGCACCGACAATTGAATATTCGGTGGCGATGCCCAATCCTGAATCTCACCTGTTTGAAGTGACTTTGCGCGTGCAAGGTTGGTTAAAGTCGGTAATGGATTTGAAAATGCCGGTCTGGACTCCCGGTTCTTACTTGGTTCGAGAGTATGCCAAACACTTGCAAGATTTGCGATCGACTACTACGGGCGATCGATCTTTATCTTGGTGCAAAATCAGCAAAAATCACTGGCAAATCGAGACTAATTCAGTTTCGGATATAACGGTTAACTACCGAATTTTTGCTAATGAGCTGACAGTGCGAACTAATCATTTAGATTCGACTCATGGTTATTTCAATCCAGCAGCTATATGCTTTTTCTTGCCAGGATTGGAGCAGAACTGTTACACCATAAAAGTTGTGCCACCTCGACCGGAATGGCAGATTGTTACTACTTTGCCAGCAGTTTCCGGGCAAGAAAATACTTTTGCTGCTGCGGATTTTGATACTCTTGTAGACAGTCCTTTTGAGATTGGCTGTCACGATTTGTACGATTTTGAAGTGATGGGAAAAACCCATCAGCTAGTGATTTGGGGGAAAGGCAATTTAGAACCGGAACTGGTGATTCGAGACATCCAAAAAGT
>JAYTZD010000314.1:0-6606 GCA_043742065.1 Oscillatoriales bacterium | reverse complement strand
TAATGGTTAAGCTCACTTCTACACCTTACCTTAGTTCTTGTCCTGCGATCGGGTCTCAATGTAAATTAATCATCGTACTATTGGCTTTGGGGTCTTTTTAAACTTTTGTAAAATATTTACTTGCCCGATCGCACACTCTACCTGTACAATGTTAAAGTTAGTCAAATTTCTACCGGGCTTTCATTTTTTTGATTTTTGGGTGCGTAACTCAGGTGGATAGAGTAGCTGCCTTCTAAGCAGCGAGCCGCAGGTTCGAGTCCTGCCGTACCCATCACTTTATCTGACATTGCCAGAAATTTAATGTTATTATTGGACAGCAGCGCGATCGAACTCCACAAACCCGTATTAGCGCAAGCAACAGGAACGGAAACAATGATGGCATCAGAAAATACCGCAACAATTGCCCTACTATTAGTTGCTGTGGGAATCCTAGTTAGGGGTTTTTATCGCGCCAAACCTTTTGGTAAACTGGGAATTTTGGCTTGGTTGCAGTCCGTTACACTGATGAGTCCGTGGCTGTTATTCTTTGGTTTGTTCTCTGCTGGGATTTACCTAAATCTAGTTGCGGTATTATTGATGATGGTGCTATCAACTGGTTTGTACATCTATCTCGGTAGGGAATTGCGATCTGCTGCTGCGGGAAATCCAGAACTGCGATCGCGCGATACTACAGAGGCAAACTCCTCCAGCGATCAAAATTCTGCCCCCTCGTCGCCACCACCGCCCAGAGAACCAGTCAAAACCATCACATCACCGGCAACTAATCAATCACAAATAATTCCGGTTCCCGCCGAAGACTTAAAAGCAATTCAAGGTATCTTTGGTGTCGATACCTTCTTTGCCACAGAAACGATTCCCTATCAAGATGGGTTGATTTTCAAAGGAAATCTGCGGGGAAATCCAGAACAAATACACTCCCGATTGTCGGCAAGTTTACAAGCAAAATTGGGCGATCGCTACCGACTATTTTTAGTAGAAAATCAGGACGATAAGCCCGTAGTGATCATCTTACCCAGCGAAAACGACCCGCAGCCAACTACCATACCTCAAAAAATCCTAGCAGTGGTACTGCTACTTGCCACAATTGCTACTACATTAGAAGCTGCTGGATTGCTCCTAGGTTTTGACTTCTTTAGTTCACCCGCTAGATATTCAGAAGTGCTGCCGATCGCAGCAGGAATTTGGGCAGTATTAGGTTCCCGTGAAATTGCTCGTCGAGTGCTGGCACGTCAGTACAATGTTCGCTTGAGCTGGCCATTTTTTATACCGACTTGGCAAATAGGTTCCTTTGGCGCGATCGACCGTTTTGAGTCCCTCCTACCAACTCGCACAGTCCTATTTGACATCTCAATTGCCGGGCCAGCCACCGGAGGAATAATTGCTCTATTCATGCTGGTATTAGGTTTACTGCTTTCCCACACCGGCAGTTTGTTTCAAATTCCCTCAGAATTTTTCAAGGCTTCGGTTTTGGTGGGAACTTTGGCAAAAGTGGTTTTGGGTTCGGCTTTGCAGCAACCATTGGTAGATGTTCATCCGCTAGTGGTGATCGGGTGGTTGGGTTTGGTAATCACAGCGATTAATTTGATGCCCGCCGGACAGTTGGATGGAGGTAGAATTGTCCAAGCAATCTACGGTCGGAAAACTGCTAATCTGGCAACTCTGGCGACTTTTGCAGTGCTAGCGATCGCTTCTTTAGTTAACTCTTTAGCTCTGTATTGGGCGATCGTGATTCTGATTTTACAGCGCAATCAGGAGCGCCCCACCCTCAACGAGCTAACTGAACCTGACGACACTCGCGCAGTCTTGGGTTTGTTGGCTTTGTTTTTGATGATTGCTATACTATTGCCGTTGACTCCAGCTTTAGCTGGGCGTTTAGGCATTGGAAACTAATCATCAGGCGAGTTGAGACTAGGGTGCACTGAATCACACCCTAGATTCGGGTCAATAGACCTAATTGAAAAGCTTGCAATTTGTTTAAACTTAATCTATCAACTAAAAATCACTTATTTCAGCATCTAGAGTAAAGTTATGGCTAATCAACTTCCTCCTGTATTGGTAACTTTTGATGCAGACGTTTTGATGGCTGGCAGAACCCAAGTATGGCAAGAATATGCCAAAGTGGGAAGCTGCTATCTCCCGGAAGTAGTTTATGACGAAATAGACTATTTGACAGGGAAAGCAGTAGAAAAATCTCAAGAGCAAGTCGCTAGAGAGTTTATGCGTTTTTTTGCCGACAGTGGCTGGATCATCACTGATGCTCAAGAAACACATCGCTCCCTGGAACCTTCCATTAAAAATCAAAGCAAGCCAGCAATGCTAGTGGTAGCAACCGCTCAGTGCGTTTACGGCTTAGCTCAGGAGCACCCGGATGCACTCGTAATTTTTGTTTCCAACAGCCAGCCTCTGCTCAAACGGATAGCTTCCGTAGGAAGTGCAAATCTCTGCGGAATTACCGGAGCCATGCTATTAAATTGGGCTAGGAAAGCCGAACGTCCGGCGGCAGCGACTCAGCAATTACAAAGTTTGATGCGAACCCTCGCCGATCGCAAATCAACTCAACGGAGCCGTAGTAAAATAGAGGATGATACTATGCACAAAACCGGGTCTTCTGCTAGTAAGTTCACTGGGACGCGGAACAATTTTGAAATCAAGTCGGCTACCAGTTCCACTAAAACCAATAAAACAGCTTTTCCTGAGCATAATAGTTCGAGTTATCGCCCGAAAAAGCCACCTCGCAGTCGGGAAGAACCTAGAGAAATGGCACCGGCTATATATCGCATGAAACACATTACTGCTCCCAAAAAACAGGGTGACAATTTTATTTCTAATGCGTTCAATTTTCTGGGAGCATTATTCTTCCTGACAGTAGCCATAGGTATTTTATGGCGAGTTGTTGATGTTAAAGGTTTTAGAAAGACTTTTGTTCCCGCCCTACCGAAGCCTGTACAACAATTTGTGAAGTCAATCGATCCTCGGTAAATGATATCGATATTACCACTTCGGAAATTTAGATTTTTTTACCGCAGATGTACACCGATTAACGCAGATATGGTGATGTTTAAATAATGCTTAATTGGAACGAGATATTTAGTGGATTGGCATTAGCTTTTGCAGGCTTTGCTTATGCTTTTCTAGTGTGTTTTATTTTTGTTGCCAATGCACCTTTTTGGGATACAGCAATTGCGATTGGTGGAGCTTTAGTTGGAACAGTAGCGACTTATTGGGTGCTGACTTCCTCCTTGCCGAGTTTCTGGATTTTAGCGCTAATGTTTCTTTCGCAAGCAGTGGTGATGGGATTTTTAGGTGGGTTTCTGCCGGAAGGAATATTTCCAGGCTCTTTCTTGTGCGCGGGAAACCTTGCACTAGGAATTACTAGCCGTAATACAAATTTTTCGCAACAAAAAACATTGCTAATTTTGATTGTGTTTATGGCGCTTTTTATCCCAGTTTGGGCTGCGGATTTCTTACGCCGAAATGCGAATTAATTTAGATAATTTTTCCGATGCCCGATGCCCGATGCCCCATTCCCTATGCCCGTATTGGTAGATTTTGTCTGAAATAGTGCCTTGAGTGCCGCGTCGAGATTTTCGGCCATGACAATGCGATTTTCATACACAGCAATAACTCTTACTAAAGTTGGTAAACTATTACGCTCAGCTTCTAAGTAAAGAGGTTCAACGTAAAGTAAAGATTGTTCAATAGGAATTACCAATAAATTTCCTTGGATTGCCTTTGAACCCTGGCGATTCCAGAGAGATATTTGTTCAGAAATAACCGGATCTTGGTTAATTAATGCTTCTATTTGTTCTGGGCCATACACCAATCTTTGTTTGGGAAACTGGTATAATAGCAATTTCCCGTAATCATCTTCGTCTGATCTACCTGCAATCCAAGCAATTAGATTATTGCGACTTACAGGAGTAAATGGCAGTAGCAAAATAAATTCTTCTGCTTTTTCGGTTGGCAGTTTTGTAATTAAATAGTACGGTTCAACAGGCTGCTCTTTGCTACCATAAATTTCATTGGGAACCCGCCACAAATCTTCCCGATTGTAAAATACTTGCGGGTCTTCCATATGATATTTTAGTAAGCGTTCCGATTGAATACTCAACAAATCTACTGGATATCTAATATGTTTGCGAAGAGCTGGAGGCATTTTGTCAATAGGTTTGAATATTCCGGGGAAAATTGCCATCCAACTGTTGATAATCGCGTCTGAGGGGTTGGTAACGTAGAAGTCAACAGAGCCGTTATAGGCATCAATGACAACTTTTATGGAGTTGCGGATGTAGTTGAATTCATGTTTGCCTGGATCGGAATATGGGTAATGATCGCTTGTAGTATAGGCATCTATAATCCAGTAAAGATAGTTGGGAGAATTCTTACCTGCTGAGGGTAAAGGCTGAATATTATTGGCGGTTTTATCTGGTTTTTTTTTAATTAAATCGGCTTGGCTGAGATTAGCATTAGCTACTACTAAGTATGGATCTGAATCGTAGCGTAAAAAAGGAGCGATCGCCTGTATTCTTTCGTTAATGTTTCGGCGGTGAAGCAACTTAGTTTCTGGTGTAAAATTGGGAGTTATGGCCATTTGCCAATTTTTGAGATAATTAGCAAAGATCCATCGCTTCCAGATAGAGCCGATCGCAATTCCGCCTGTACCACTGTATATATTATAAACATTGTCTTTGCCACTGGGATAGTCGAATTCTTTAACTTTTGTCCGTGTCATGACGTCTGTATCCGTTACTTCGCCGTAGTAAATGCGTGGATGCCCGATCGGAATACTGGCCCGAATACGATCGCTAGTTATGTCCAAACTACTTTCGCCAGATCCCGCATCAACTCCAATATCTTTAACGAAATAATCAGGCAAACCGCCGACTCCTACAGTATTTACAGGAGAAAGAGTAAAGCCATAACCGTGAGTATAAACCAGGTGTTCGTTTACCCAGGTTTGGGCTTCGGGTGCAACTGCTGTGTAGTCTAATTCCCTAGCAGCGAGAATCACTTGCTGGCTTTGGGCTTCTGTCATTTTTGCTTTTTCGTTCTTAACTGTGTAGCGATCGATATCAGCATCTAAGAATTTATAATAAGGTCGGATTTGCTGCAACTGCCGATTTGTTTGTAGCAGTGGCTGTTTGTCCCACAAGCGGATATTGCTGATAGTAAGCTGATTTTTTTCCAAGTCTGTATAAGTAAGTTTACCTACAGGATCGAAAGTTTTTACTTCAATTCTTTCAAGATCAAATCCTTTTTGAGTAAAGGCGATACTGCTCTCAATATATGGTTTTTCTCGTGCTATTTCGTTCGGCTTGACTATAAGTTGTTGCACTATTTGTGGTAATAAAAAGCTTAATAATAAAATGATACTTGAAAAACCAAAAATAATTCTTTTAAAGTATTGATTATTGATGTTTAATTGGAAAATATGCCAAAGCATCAAAAGTGCGATTGCCAATGCCAAGATACTCAAAAATTCATAGCAAGGCAACCGTACTGTCACGTCAGCATAATTTGCGCCGTAGCTAACATCTCCCCGTGAGTACAACAATTGGTAGCGCGCCAGCCAATAGCTGAATGTAGTAGCTAGCATCAAGGCTGAACCTAAGCCATACAAGTGCCGTTGCTGCGATCGCGAAAATCCCCAAAATATCCCTTGACTCAAGCTGTTGCCAGATAGCAAATATGTTAAACTACAAGATACTAATCCGTACAGAAATACCACTGTCAGCGAAAAAGAAACTAATTCTAAAATTGGCAGAGTAAATATATAAAAGCTCAGATCTTGGCTAAAAATAGGATCGGTGATGTTAAACTTAATCGGGTGGGAATATTGTAATACCTTTGTCCAATGACTACTGGCAATGCTCCCGATCGCCAAACTGAGCAAAAACGCGATCGCCCCCAGCCCAAAATCCGGCTTAATTACCACACACAACATCAAACCCAGCATTAGGCCCAACTGCCACCAACCAGAAAATAGCTGCACAGTTGCCTGAATTGACTCCCATCCCAACTGAATTGATGGCGCAGACGAACCGCCTGCTATACTGAAAGTAGCTAACTGCCCCAAGTGAATTACCGTCAAAAGAGCGATCGCGCTCAACCCGAATAACAGCAACAGCAACCAGGGAAAAGCTATTTGAGACTTGGCTACGGCTATGAGATGATTTCTCCCCGTTTTTTTGAGATTAACTGGAGCAAATAATCGCCCTGAAATTGGCGATTGGGTTTCCTCAAACGGATGCTGAAGGCGGCGGGCTAAAGCTAAATTTCCTATTAAAAATACAGCAGAAGTAGCAGTTGGAACTACCCCCAGCAATCCTTGAGTTTTTAGCCTCAATAGCAAAATCTGAAGATATCCAACTTCCTCAAACCAGAGAATTTCTGCAACAAGACGAGAGGCTAACTCCAAAATCAGCCATAGCCCCCCAAACACTATAATTATTTGAGAAATTCGTTTATTAAAATTCACATCTTGATCTTTAAGTTCTCGGCCCTAAAAAAGAAGGATTACCTATTGACTTTACTGGATTTTGTATGGTATTATTTAGATAATGGGAGTGGTGACAAAAATAATTATTTTTGTCACCACTCCCATTA
>JAYTZD010000313.1:0-13620 GCA_043742065.1 Oscillatoriales bacterium | reverse complement strand
CAGTGCCCTCAGAGTGCGATCGAACCCTCGCCTGGCCACAATACTCCTACATCATCGTCTCCGTTCAAAAAGGCCGTTCAGAAGACCTCCGCAGTTGGACTCTTGACACAGAAAGCAACTTCCAACCAGAGGAAATCCTCAGAGTAGATTAAGAAATAGTTACTAAAAATCACAAACACGCAAAACTGCGAAACATTCAGATAGGATATAATTCAAAATCCGCGCTATACAGAATATCATGCTAAATCCTAATCTGGACGAGATCCAGCTCAACAAACAAGAATACGAACGCTACTCTCGCCACCTCATCCTCCCAGAAGTAGGATTGGATGGGCAGAAGCGCCTCAAAGCAGCCAGCGTACTCTGCATCGGTACAGGAGGACTCGGTTCGCCGCTACTCCTGTATTTAGCCGCCGCAGGGATTGGCCGCATTGGGATTGTAGACGACGATGTTGTAGACCATTCCAATTTGCAACGCCAAGTAATTCACGGCACATCTTGGGTTGGGAAACCGAAGATTGAATCGGCTAAAAATCGGATTTTAGAAATTAATCCTTTTTGCCAAGTTGACTTGTACGAAACTCGTATTAGTTCCAAAAACGCGATCGAGATCGCCACACCTTACGACATCGTAATCGACGGCACCGACAACTTCCCGACTCGCTATTTAATGAACGACGTTTGCGTGCTTTTAAATAAGCCCAACGTCTATGGTTCCATCTTCCGATTTGAAGGACAAGCCACAGTTTTCAACTACGAAGGTGGCCCGAATTACCGAGATTTGTACCCAGAACCACCACCTCCGGGAATGGTACCTTCCTGTGCTGAAGGCGGCGTTTTAGGCGTTTTGTGCGGAATTATCGGCACTATCCAAGCCACAGAAGCGATCAAAATCATCTTGGGTAAAGGCGAGACTTTGAGCGGCAGACTGTTGCTTTACAATGCCTTAGATATGACATTCCGGCAATTAAAATTGCGCCCGAATCCAGTGCGCCCAGTAATTGAAGAGTTAATCGATTACGAACAATTCTGCGGAATTCCTCAAGCAAAAGCACAGGAAGCAAATCAGCAAATACAAATTCCTGAAATGACCGTCACGGAACTTAAGGAATTAATCGATAGCGGTGCGAAAGATTTTGTGTTGTTAGATGTTCGGAATCCTAACGAATATCAAATTGCTCAAATTCCTGGGTCAGTATTAGTACCATTACCGGATATTGAAAACGGCAATGGTGTTGAGAAAGTCAAGGAATTGTTGAATGGCCACCGATTGATTGCACATTGCAAAATGGGCGGACGTTCTGCGAAGGCCTTGGGCATTTTGAAGGAAGCTGGAATTGAGGGGATTAATCTTAAAGGCGGAATTACGGCTTGGAGTCAAGAAGTAGACCCGTCAGTACCTCAATATTAACTCGAAATTAGGAGACGGCAGTGCCGTGTCCCTACAATATTTGGGTAGGGACACAACATTGTTGTGTCCTTGCTTTTTCCTCGATTAAACACTCAAGGCGAGTTCAGGTAATTTGGGTTCCGATGAATCACCGGGTAACACCTTCACCACACCGTTTTCATCCACATCCACGATCGCACTTTGGCCTTCTTTCAGCTTACCAGACAACATTTCCTCAGCCAGTACATCTTCCAGCAATCGCATAATTGCGCGTCGCAAAGGTCGGGCACCATAACTGGGATTGTAGCCTTCTTTAACTAACAGCTCCTTGAATGCTTCTGTCACAGACAAGGTAATATCCTGTTCCGTTAAGCGGGTGAAAAGCTGCTGTAACATGATTTCAGCAATCTGCTTAACTTCTCCCTTATTCAACTGGCGGAAGACGATAATTTCATCCAAGCGGTTGAGGAATTCTGGACGGAAGAACTGTTTTAATTCTTCGTTTACCAAGTTCCGAACGCGGTTGTATTGACCATCGGCGGCATCTTCAGTAAACTCAAAACCGAGACCACCGCCGCCTTTTTCAATCACTCGCGAACCGAGGTTGGAAGTCATAATCAGCAGCGTATTCTTGAAGTCAACCGTCCGACCTTTGGCATCAGTCAATCGGCCGTCTTCCAAGATTTGCAGCATCATGTTGAAGACATCTGGGTGCGCTTTTTCGATTTCGTCGAACAAGACTACTGTGTAAGGACGACGACGGACTGCTTCTGTTAGTTGGCCGCCTTCATCGTAGCCGACGTAACCGGGAGGTGAACCAATCAGTTTGGAAACCGTGTGGCGTTCCATATACTCGGACATATCTAACCGAATCATCGCATCTTCGGAACCGAAGAAATAAGCTGCTAAAGCTTTTGTTAGTTCCGTTTTACCGACGCCTGTGGGGCCGGAAAAGATGAAACTGGCGATCGGGCGATTTGGATTTTTCAACCCTACCCGTGCGCGACGGATGGCCTTAGAAACTGCGGTGACAGCTTCTTCTTGACCGATTAAACGCTGGTGCAAAGTGTCTTCCATGTGCAGCAGCAATTCCGATTCCGATTCTGTCAGTTTGCTGACCGGTACTCCCGTCCAATTTGCCACGATGTGGGCGATGTCTTCTTCGGTGACGATAGGAGAGATTCTGATTTGGCTTTTGTTGATTGTTGCTTCGGCGATTTCGGCTTCAATTGCTAATTCGCGATCGCGCAATTTGCTAGCTTTCTCGAAATCTTGTTCCCGAACAGCGATATCCTTTTCCTTGCTGACAGCCGGCAGTTGTTTTTTAAGTTCTTTAACTTCTGGCGGAGTTTGCGAATGCAGCACATGAACGCGGGAACCTGCTTCGTCGATTAAGTCGATCGCCTTGTCGGGCAAAAATCGATCGTTAATGTATCTGTCTGACAGTGTAGCCGCTGCTTCTAAGGCTGCATCGGAAATCGTCAATTTGTGATGTTGTTCGTAAGCAGATCGCAAACCATACAATATTTCGATCGTTTCAGCCACACTCGGTTCGCCAACTTTTATCGGTTGGAAACGCCGTTCTAGGGCAGCATCACGTTCGATATACTTCCGATATTCATCCAGCGTAGTAGCTCCAACACACTGCAATTCACCTCTGGCAAGTGCTGGTTTAAGCATATTGGAGGCATCCATGCTGCCTTGAATAGCTCCTGCACCAACTAAGGTATGAATTTCATCAATTACCAGAATGATGTTGCCTGCGGCGCGAATTTCCGCCATGATTTTCGTCAGGCGTTCTTCAAATTCGCCACGGAATTTTGTCCCTGCAATCAGCGAACCCATATCGAGGCTGATTACTTGTTTGTCTTCCAAAATATCCGGGACATTTCTGTTGACAATCCGTTGGGCTAGTCCTTCGGCGAGGGCAGTTTTGCCTACTCCTGGTTCACCGACTAGCACGGGGTTATTCTTGGTGCGACGTCCGAGCACTTGGATCACGCGCTCGATTTCGTTTTCGCGGCCGACGACTGGATCGAGTTTACCTTCGGCGGCTAACTTCGTGAGGTTTGTGCCAAATTCTTCTAAAGTCGGGATTTTGCGATCGGTACTTTGACGGCCTCCAGATACCGCAGCCACTTCTCCCACTGCACGAATTACCTGGGTGCGGACTCTGGATCGATCGATCCCCAAGTTTTGGAGCACCTTCGCGGCGACACCTTCATCATCCTGAATTAGTCCCAACAAGATATGTTCAGTGCCAATGTAATTGTGGCCCAACTGCCGCGCTTCGTTCAGCGCGGTCTCGAAAATCCGCTTAACGCGAGGCGTAAACGGAATTTCAGGCGGTAGGAAACCCGATCCTCTACCGATGATATTTTCGATTTCATTGCGCGCCTCTTTCAGATTTAGACCCATTTCCAGTAAGACTTTTGCAGCGATGCCAGTGCCTTCGCCCACGAGTCCCAAGAGGATTTGCTCAGTCCCCACAAAATTGTGGCCGAGGCGACGCGCTTCCTCTTGGGCTAGCATTATTGCTTTAATGGCTTGTTCTGTAAAGCGTTCAAACATATTTTTTACCATCCTACTGAGTTGGCGAGGGCTGTATCGCTGCTGGTGAGGAGCGATTTGGAACATTACACAAATTATATATGTAAATTTTTGTGTATTTCCTACAATCTAATTTATCGCTGCCGAGGATGTACCGACAATGAGGATAGCCGAATAGTCGAGGTGTGGTTGCCGTCCGACACTTCATTAAGATATTAAGTAAGAGCAAGATTAAAAAAATTATTTAATTGTATGGATACCACCATTCTACATCGGAATGCTTTTAGTCTCATTATAGTAAGATATTTTCTTCTTTTCACCTAAGCATACAATGATTTCGCTGTCAAGTGTAAACTTAAAATAGACTTACTTATTCGGAGAAGCTCATGCCGTTCCTCTCACAATACCAAATCCACTCCATTCTGTATGAAGGTATAGAAACAATTATTTACCTGGGAAAAATTCATACCCAGCAGCAAACAACCATACTCAAAATCCTGAAAGCTGAATATCCCACCCTAGAAGCAATCACTCGCATCAAGCACGAGTACCGCATTCGGGAAAACTTAGATTATCCTGGTCTCGTTAAAGTCCTTAGTCTCAAAACCTACGACAACCGCCTGGGGCTGCTTTTAGAAGACTTTGGTGGCGAATCAGTCGATCGACTTCTATCGAGACAAAAGCTGGAAATTATTACTTGTTTAAACATTGCGATCGCCATCACAAAAAGCTTAGAATATCTGCATCTTAAAAAGATTATTCACAAAGATATCAAACCCAGCAACATTATTATTAATTCTCAAACAGGACTTATTAAACTGACAGATTTCGGCATAGCTTCGCAATTGTCTAAAGAAAATCCCCAAATCAATAACTTCAACTCCTTCGCTGGTACTTTTGCTTATATGTCTCCCGAACAAACCGGAAGAATGAACCGCTCTCTAGACTACCGCAGCGACTTCTATTCTCTCGGAATTACCCTGTATGAAATACTGACAGGTCAATTACCCTTTCCCAGCAACGACCCCTTAGAAATAGTTTACAGTCATATAGCCTCTGAAGCAATTTTACCGCATCAGTTAAATCCAGAAATTCCACCGACTATTTCACAAATTGTCATGAAACTGATGGCAAAAAATGCCGAAGATAGGTATCAAAGCGCCCCAGGCTTATTGGCAGATTTAGAAAATTGTTTAAATCAATTACAAACTACAGGCAAAATTACTAATTTCACTCCCGGACACTTAGATATATTAAGTCAGTTATTGATACCACAAAAATTGTACGGACGGGAAAAAGAAGTCAGCCAATTACTAGCAGCATTTGAACGTGTAGCGAATCCCAGAGATGAAAAATCGGGCATTTCCCCAATCGAACTGATGCTAGTATCTGGTTATTCAGGTATAGGTAAATCAGCCGTAGTCAATGAAGTACAGAAACCCATCCTACGGCAGTGTGGCTATTTTATTTCCGGTAAATTTGACCAATTTAAACGGAATATACCTTACACATCTTTAATTCAAGCTTTTCAATCTTTGATTCAGCAGTTGCTAACAGAAAATAGCAAAGATTTACAAAAATGGAAATATCTACTTTTAGCTGCACTTGGCAATGACGGACAAGTAATTATCGACCTAATTCCTGAACTAGAATTGCTGATTGGCAAACAGCAGCCAGTCGCTGAAGTTGCCCCAAAAGAAGCACAAAACCGCTTTAACAGGCTATTTAAAGAGTTAATTCATGTGTTCGCGCAAAGAAAGCATCCATTAGTGATATTTCTAGATGATTTGCAGTGGGCAGATTCAGCAACATTAAGACTAATTGAATTGCTGGCAACAGACCCTGAAACTAAATATTTTTTATTGATTGGAGCTTATCGAGATAATGAAGTTAGCTCGACTCATTCTTTAATTCAAACAGTAAATAATATTCAGCAACATGGAACAATCGTACACAATTTAGTGTTGCAACCACTAGATATAGCAGACGTAACAAAATTTATATCTGATACATTGAATGACTCAGAATCCATTCAAAGCTTAGCGGAATTACTCTGGAATAAGACTGGTGGAAATCCATTCTTTTTGACGCAATTAATTAAAGCTATATATCAAGAGAATCTCTTGAAATTTGACTTTTGTAGTGCGGCATGGCAGTGGAACATCGCAGCAATTCAAGCTATTGGCATTGCCGATAAAAGTATAGTAGAACTGCTGATCAGTCGAATTCAAAAACTGCCAAAAGTTACACAAAAAGTCTTGCAATTGGCTGCCTGTGTCGGGGATACATTTACCCTCAAGATTCTCTCTACAGTCAACGAAAAGTCTCCCTCAGTCACTGCCACAGAACTCTGGGATGCTTTGCAAGCGGGGTTGATACTTCCTTTGAGCGAAAGTTATCTTATTCCTTTACTTTTCGATCCCAAAGAAGCAGTTAATTTAAGTTTTGATCCTGCGGTAGTAAGTTATAAATTTTTGCACGATCGAGTCCAGCAAGCAGCTTATTCTCTGATTCCCAAAAGTCACAAAAAAGCCACACATCTCAGCATAGGTCAATTGCTCTTAGAAAGTACACCAAATGAGAAATTAGAGGAAAATATTTTTGATATTGTTAACCAGTTGAATGTGGGGATTGACAACATTAATCTTCAAGTTAAAAAAGATGAGCTGGCAGAATTAAATCTCATTGCTGGGCGTAAGGCAAAAGCTGCTAATGCTTACGAAGCTGCTGTCAAATATCTGAAGGCGGGAATATCGCTATTATCATCTGATAGCTGGGTTAACAATTATAACTTAACACTCCAATTATATGTAGAATTGGCAGAAGCAAAATGTTTAAATACTAACTTTGAGCGAGCAGAAGCTTTGGCTGGAGTGGTTTTAAATTATGCGACAAATCAGCTCGATCGCATAAAAGTATATAAGCTACAAATACAGATATTTCAAGCTCAAGGCCAGATGCTTAAAGCTGTTGAAACTGGTATAAAAGTCCTGAAAATTTTAGGAGTAAAATTGTTAGATGAAAACCAGGTACTGCCTGAATTACCGAGAATTAATGATTTAGAAAACCTACCAGTGATGACTGATCCCTATCAACTAGCAGCTTTGCAAATACTGATAGGTATCTACCCTCCTGCTTATATTGCGAAACCAGAAATTGTGTCGCCGATTATATTGACAATGATCAATCTTTGTCTCACAAATGGTCATTCACCATTAGCTGCTTTCCCCTATACTCTTTATGGCACGATGTTGTGTGGAGTCAAAGATGATATTGTCTCTGGGTATCATGCTGGAATCATTGCTTTAAAACTGTTGGAACAATTCAACGCGTTTCAACAAAAAGCCAAAGTTAATGTAATATTTAATGCTCACATAAGAATTTGGCAAGAATCTGCTAAAAATACGCTTGCTTCATTTTTAGAAGCAATAAAAATTGGTGTAGAAGTGGGCGATATCGAATGGGCTATTTATAGTTGTAAGCACTATATTGTAAACTTGTTTTTAGTGGGAGAACCCTTAGAATATGTCGAACAGCAACAAGCAATTTATATGCAATTTTTGCTAATAAATAAGCATGAATTTGCCATTGGCTATGCTAAAATATGGGAAGTAATTACTTTAGCTTTAAGAAGTGAAACAGCAGATCAAGTAGGGCTAGTTAGCAGTGGGTTGGATGACACGGCGATGCTGTCGCTGTGGCGAAAACAGAATAATCGAATGTCACTGTTTGCTGCTTATATAGCTCAAGTGATTTTGCTTTACTTATTTCAAGATTATGCTCCGGCTGTTGCTAGGGCTAAGTTAGCAGTAGAGTATTCAGATGGGGCGATCGGGCTGATCACTATCGGGGTTCATAATTTTTATTATTCGCTTTCTCTCCTCGCTCAGTATCCGTATACAGACAATCAAACAGAATTTTTAGCTATTGTTGAATCCAATCAGGCAAAAATGAAGTTGTGGGCAAATCATGCACCCATGAACTATCAACACAAGCTGGAGTTAGTCCAAGCTGAAAAAGCGCGAGTATTAGGCCACAAGCTAGAAGCAATGGATTATTATGACTTAGCTATTAAAGGAGCGGCTGCTAACGGCTATCTACAAGAAGAATCATTAGCTTGCGAATTAGCTGGAGAGTTTTATCAATCTTTGGGTAAAGAAATAATTGCTAGAACTTATCTGAATAAAGCTCATTATGCCTACATCCACTGGGGAGCTATAGCCAAAGTTAAAGATTTAGAATCTCGCTATCATTATTTAGTCGATCGCGCGCGAGAAACACAGTCTAAAAATGTCAACACCGCGACTGCTACAACCATTACCAACCAGACTGATTTTCTTGATATCTCAACAGTTGTCAAAGCATCCCAAGCTCTTTCAAGTGAAGTTGTCCTCAGCCGTTTGTTAGAAAAACTGCTATACATTGTCAGGGAAAATGCCGGAGCCCAGAAAATACTATTTATCGCCAACACAGCTAATCAATTAGCAATAGAAGCTGCACTTATCGGCAAAAACAATGATGTTACTGTATTGCAATCTCTACCGATTGCCGACGGTGGAATGTTGCCAGTTTCCTTAATTAACTATGTAGAAAAAACTCGAGAACCCTTAGTTTTAGATGATGCCATCCTTTCGGATAAATTCAAATTTGACTCTTATATTGCACTGAATAAACCACTATCTATTCTGGTATTACCAGTTATTTATAAAGGCAATCTTAAGGGAATATTTTACTTAGAAAATAATCTCACAAAAGGTGCTTTTACTAAGCAAAGGTTAGAGGTCTTGAAAATGCTGTCTGCACAAGCAGCGATCTCTCTCGAAACTGCCAGTTTTTATACTATTTTGGAAAGGCAAGTAGCAGAAAGAACTCAGGAATTACAATACACTTTAGAAGAGCTAAGTCGTACTCAATTACAGTTAATTCAGAGTGAAAAGATGTCTAGTCTAGGGCAATTGGTTGGGGGGATTGCTCACGAAATTAATAACCCGATTAATTTTATTCATGGAAATTTGCATTACAGCGATCGATATCTTAAAGATTTGGTTGATTTATTGCTGATCTATCAGAAATATTACCCAAATCCGGTACAGCAAATAGTAGACAAAAGTAACGAAATAGAGTTGGATTTTTTGATAGAAGACTTCAATAAAATGATTGACTCCATGAAATTTGGTGTTGGGAGAGTTCGCGATATTGTGCTGTCGCTGCGAAATTTTGCTCGACTTGACGAATCGGAAATAAAACGGGTTAATCTCCACGAAGGTATTGACAGTACCTTGATGATTTTGCAAAAAAAATTAAGTGCAATTACAGTGATCAAGAAATACGAACAATTGCCTTTGGTGAACTGCTATGCGGGAGAACTTAATCAGGTATTTATGAATTTACTCATGAATGCTATTGATGCTTTGTATCGCGGAATTGGGAGCAAAGTTGACCAGACACAGAATCCGACAATTTGGATTGGCACTGAAGTCCTAGAAAAAAATAAAGTGGCGATTCGGATTGCTGATAATGGTATGGGGATAAGTTCGGAGGTGAAGGGCAGAATTTTCGATCCATTTTTTACTACTAAACCAGTAGGTAAGGGGACAGGTTTGGGACTGTCAATCAGTTATCAAATTGTGCTAGAACAGCACGGAGGACAGTTGATTTGTAACTCTGGACCTGGAGAGGGGGCGGAGTTTAGCATCGTGCTTCCCTATTGACGAATTAGATGAAACTAGAGGCGCACAAGTCGCTCAGGGTGCTACTCACTATCTTAGATTATCAACTCAATCACTTCAATCGGTAACACACGCCCTTTTCAAATTGTACCGGCTCAAAAGCACTGTCAAGGTTAACTGTTGTTTCCCCTCCGCCCAAAAATAAGTAGCCGTTGGGACGCAACACTTCTCGCACTTTGGCTAAGATAGACTTCTTAGTCTGAATATCAAAATATATTAAGACATTTCGCATAAAAATAATGTCCATTTGAGGGAGTGATATCAAAGGTTGTGTTAAATTGATCTGGCGAAATGCGATCGCCTTTTGAATCTCTGCTTTAATCTGCCATTCCTTGCCATAATTATGAAAGTATTTATGCAAAAATGCAGTTGGCAAACCCCGAACAACTTCGTGCTGTTGGTAGCGTCCAGATTTCGCTCGCTTCAGCATTCCTGTAGAAATGTCGCTGGCAATTATCTGGACTTGACCATCAAGTTTAGGGAAATATTCGCGCAGCAGCATCGCAATACTATAGGGTTCTTGACCGCTGGAACAAGCACCACACCAAATGTTTAAAGTACCTTGGCCCTGTTGCTGTTTTAACAATTCTGGTATTACAGATATTTTTAGTACCTCGAAGGGGTTGACATCTCGGAAGAAAAAAGTCTCATTAGTCATCATTGCTTCGATAATGGACTCATAAAGAGGGTTAAGACGCTGTTGTTTTGTTTGTTTTAATTCTGCAACTAACCCGCTGACAGAATTCGCTCCTGTTTCTCTGGCTAACATCCCTAAACGCGATTCCACTAAGTAGGTTTTATCTTCTGAGAGAAATACGCCAGTGCGATCGTACACGAGTTTACGAATGTAATCAAAATCTGCAACACTTATGGGCATAATTGGGAATTGGGGAATTGGCATGGGGCATTGGGCATTGGGCATTGGGCATTGGTTATGATGTAGTTTAAAGTTAACAGTCAACAGTTAACAGTCAACAATCATTTCGATGCAACCGGAATTGATATCAAACCTAGGTTAAATAAATATTATGAAAGCAATTATGGTCGTGGGAACAACATCTCACGCAGGAAAATCTCTACTCGTTGCAGCATTATGTCGCATCTTTTCTCGGCAAGGCTGGCGAGTCGCCCCTTTTAAAGGGCAGAATATGGCACTGAATTCCTATGTCACAGCCGCTGGCGGAGAAATTGGCTATGCTCAAGCAGTTCAAGCTTGGGCTGCGGGCGTAGCACCTTGGGTAGAAATGAATCCCATTTTGCTCAAACCCCAAGGAGACATGACTTCTCAATTAATTATCAAAGGCAAAGCCGTAGGAAATGTGCGAGCCACCCAATATTACGAGCAGTATTTTGATATCGGCTGGCAAGCTATCAAGGAATCTTTAGAATTTCTACGGCAAGAATTTGACATGGTTGTTTGCGAAGGAGCTGGCAGCCCTGCGGAGATTAATCTCAAACACCGCGATTTAACAAATATGCGAGTAGCCAAACATTTAAATGCTCGGACTGTGCTAGTAGTTGATATTGATCGCGGCGGAGCTTTTGCTCACATTATCGGTACTTTGGAGTTGCTAGATCCAGACGAACGAGCTTTAATTAAAGGGTTCATTATTAATAAGTTCCGAGGTCAAAAATCCATCTTAGATCCAGGACTGACTTGGCTAGAAGAGCGGACTGGAATTCCGGTAGTTGGGGTGATTCCTTGGATAGACGAAGTCTTTCCCGCCGAAGATTCTCTCGATTTGCTCGATCGGCGTTCTCCACATTCTCACACAGACCTGAATATTTCCGTCATCCGCTTGCCCCGAATTTCTAACTTTACCGACTTTGACCCCCTGGAGTCGGAAACTAGCGTCACCGTAAAATATATCAGTCCTAAAGACCATTTAGGGCATCCAGATGCCGTAATTTTACCAGGCTCTAAAACCACAATTTCTGATTTGCAGGTACTCCGACAAACTGGTATGGCAGAAGCGATTAAAAAATATTTAGTAGCCGGCGGTACTGTGATGGGAGTCTGTGGCGGGTTTCAGATGTTAGGAGAAAGTATAATCGATCGAGATGGTCTTGAGGGAGAACAGGGAGAATTTCAAGGATTGGGAATATTACCTTTAAAAACTGCGATCGCACCTCATAAAATTGCCCGCCAACGTGTCGTAACCTCCAACTATCCTCAACCGGGTTTACCAGTTTCAGGTTACGAAATTCACCAAGGAAGAACCCAAATGTTGGAGTCAGATTTGACTAAACCACTGTTTGACGATGCTACTTTAGGAATGGTGAATAATTCTCAATCAGTTTGGGGTACTTATCTGCACGGTATCTTTGACAACGGAGCTTGGAGGCGCGCTTGGTTGAATCACTTGCGCCAGCAGCGAGGATTGCACGCTCTTCCTACAGGAATCCCTAATTACCGGGAACACCGAGAAGCTCTTTTAGAAACTCTCGCAGATACGGTTGAAAAGCATTTAGATATCAAACAGATTTTGGGATAGTTGACTGTTAACTGTTGATTATTGTTTGTTAAAGTTGAGGTGAAGTTTGAATGGCAAAAATTTGTTTTTTACCAGATAATGTCACAGTTGAAGCTGAAGCGGGAGAGCTTTTGCTGGATGTAGCTAAACGCGCAGGAATTTCTATTCCCACCGGTTGTCTGATGGGTTCTTGTCATGCTTGCGAAGTCGAACTTGAAGACGGAGAGGTAATTTGTGCTTGTATTTCCGGCGTACCTTCAGGAAAAGAGCAAGTCACAATTAATCTTTATATTGACCCAATTTGGTAATCATAGCCGAAGGAAGAAGGAAGAAGGAAGAAGGAAGAAGGAAGAAGGAAGAAGGAACAAGGAAGAAGGAATCGAGGAGACGGCAATGCCGTTTCCCTACCCCAAAATAATCGGTAGGGAAACGGCACTGCCGTGTCCTGATTTCTACCAATGCCCATTCCCCATTCCCCATTACCAATTCCCCATTCCCCATTACCAATTCCCAATTTTTAATTCTTTTGCCATTCTTTCTGTTTTTCCCGAGCCGATTGCAGCCATTTTTGAGCTTCTGGATAAACAGTTGTTCCCGGCTTTACAGATTCTAATTGATTGACAATCTCCTGTAAATAACCCAGAGCATAACCTGGATTTTGACTGATAGAACTTAGATTAGTTTGAAACTTAGCAAACAAGCTTTTAGCCTGATTCAAAGCTTCTACCGACTCCTTTTCAGTTTTCAGTCTAATCTTTGTAGTACCTAAATTATTTTGATATTCAGCTAGTTTTGTTTGAGCCTCAAGATAGCCCGGATTATCGAAGGGAATTTGGCTGAGTCGTTCGATGGATTGTTGCCATAAATCTGCTATTCTTTGCCAGTTTTCTGCTGAATGTGGCGGTTTTTGGGATGCTACAGCCGCAGTTAAGGCAAATCCTTTTGCCGCTTCGATGAAGTTGTCTGCACGCACCGAACCAGTGGCGACACCGCCCATTGCTTTAAAATCTCTCTCTGCTGCCTGGAGTTTTTTCCTAGCAGTTTCTCCCGCTAGAGTTTCGGCGGGAATTTGATTGAGTTGGTCGATCGCACTTTGCCAATTTATGCTAGCTTTTCCCTTATCTGCCACATTTTTGGCTTGTTGGTACTCCTGTTTCGCGCCAGCGAGAGTTTGCTCGACTTGAGTTAACTGAGTAAAAGCATTTTTTTGCTGAAAAATCTGAGCATCCATGCGTCCAATATTTTTGCGGGCTGCTTGAAATTCATCAACAGTAAAGCGCCAAGTACAGCCAGCAAAAGAGCAATAGGTTTTTGGATAATAACCTAAAAACCACACTGGCAAAGCATCGAGGTGTTTTTGCGCTTGTTTTGCTTTGGTTTCGCCCAAATCGAAATCAGCAACAGCAGTGGCTTTATTGATCAATTGATCGGATTGTTCCACAAGCGCGATCGCCTGTCGGTAATTGTGATCCATACT
>JAYTZD010000312.1:0-6612 GCA_043742065.1 Oscillatoriales bacterium | reverse complement strand
CGCCTCCAACTTTCGATATTAAATTTTGGCTACAAATTCCAACCAAAGAGTTAGATACCTGGGCGCGAATCTGCGGTTGTTGAATGGGCGGGAACACGTCCAAAATCCGATCGATCGTTGCAGCCGCCGAATTAGTGTGCAGCGTTCCCATCACGAGGTGACCCGTTTCCGCAGCCGAGATTGCCAGAGCGATCGTTTCCAAGTCGCGCATTTCCCCCACCAGAATCACGTCAGGATCTTCCCGTAGAGCAGCCCTCAGCGCATTAGAAAAGCTCTTAGTATCTTCGCCCTTTTGACGCTGGTGAAACAAACTCTTGATATTTGGAAACACATATTCGATCGGGTCTTCAACTGTCAGAATATGTTCCGCCCGCGTCCGGTTGACCAGATCCAACAAAGCCGCCATCGTAGTCGTTTTCCCAGATCCCGTTTGCCCCGTCACCAACAGCATACCTCTGGGTCTTTCCGTCAAATCGCGTAAAACCTGTGGTATGCCTAAAGCATCTGCGTTCGGAATCTTAGAAGCCAGAGCCCGCAAGCAAGCTGCCCAAGCACCTCGTTCTCGGTAAACGTTCACCCGGAACCGAGCCAAGCCCTTGACCCCGTAAGCGCAGTCTAGTTCCCACTCCATTTCCAAATGCTTGCGCTGCATATTGTTGAGCATTTGGAAGATCAGGATCTGCACTTCCTCGGCAGACATAATGTCGCCGTATTGCTTCTGAGGAGTGAGTTTCCCACTAACGCGGAAGAAAATCGGTGCACCCGCTTGGATGTGTATGTCTGAACCCCCTTGCTCTACCAGGGACTCCAGTACGTCTTCAATCATCAGACCCATAGATATCTCTCCCTAATCAAGTTGATAGTTATTGACCAATTTAACTCAGTTGACTGTTGAGTGTTGGCTGTTGACTGTTGTCTGTTGACTGTTGGCCGTTGTTAGTGTTTTTTTTAATTAGCAATTACCAATTACCAATTAGCAATTACCAATTACCAATTTAGAAAACCCGCGCAGTCAAACAGTAGGGACAATCCAGCATCTCCGGCTTCAATTCCGCCTGACAAGTTTTGCAAGTAAGTCCCTGCTTGCGTTTCGATTTCATTTCAGCTTCCAGCCCGGAGTCGGTAAACGTCACCCGCTCGACTTCCTCAAAGGTAGTCGCACCTTCTCGCACTAACTCCAAGCTATAAGCCAACAAGGTTTTCATCCCTTCTTCTACTGCTGCTTCCTTAATTTGCTCTGTGGGAGCGCCTTGAGTAATCAGAGCTTGCAGCCGCTCAGTATTTTTCAGGAATTCGTAAACCCCTACCCGTCCTTTGTAGCCGATACCACCGCACTTGGTACAGATTTGATCCCGGTCTGCTAGTTCCTTCCTCTGCTCAATTGGTATGGTGTTGGCTTTGTAGACAGTCAGATCCATTTCTTGAGAAGCTGATAGACCGTACCGACCTAGTTCTTCGGCAGTAGGCTGGTAAGGAATGCGACATTTGTCACAAACGCGGCGCATTAAACGCTGAGCTAACACGCCCAACAGAGCGGCGGAAATCATGAATGGTTCTACGCCCATTTCGTCCAAACGGGCGATCGCACCGGCCGCATCATTAGTGTGCAGCGTAGTCAGCACCAAGTGTCCGGTCAAAGCAGCTTCCAGAGCAGTTTTCGCCGTTTCCTTGTCGCGGGTTTCCCCCACTAGCATGACGTCAGGATCTTGCCGCAAAAACGCCCGCAGAATGTTGGAAAAAGTCAAGTCTTTTTCCCGAATTACTTGACATTGGGTAATTCCTGGGAGAGCGTATTCGATCGGGTCTTCCGCAGTACAAATATTAATCGCTGGATCATTCTTTTCCGCCAGAATTGAATAGAGCGAAGTTGATTTACCTGAACCAGTCGGCCCAGTCACCAAAATCAGTCCAAAGGGGCGGCTGGCAGTTTCTCGAACCAAAGCCAAAGTTTCTGGATCCGAGATTAACAAACCCAGACCCAACTGAGTGCTGGAACTATCCAAAATCCGCAGCACAATTTTTTCGCCGTAGCGGGAAGGCAAGCTATTTACCCGGAAATCCACCGTCCGTCCTTCAAATACCCTGCGGATCCGACCATCTTGAGCTTGTCTACGTTCAGCAATGTCCAAATTGGCAATAATTTTGAACCTAGCAGTAATTCCCTGCACCACTTGCTTCGGAAATCGGAAATACTCTTGGAGTACCCCATCCTTCCGCATCCGAATTCGCATGAACTCTTCTTGTGGTTCTACGTGGATGTCAGAGACCTTTTCTGACAAAGCTTTAGCCAAAATGATGTTGACCGCTTTGATGACAGGCGCTTGGTCCATGTCATTGATGGTGTCAGCGATATCTTCTGTATCGGCTGTCACCTCTTCTAGGGAGAGTTCGCCAAAATCTCCATCCCCTAGGGAGAGTTTTTTCTCCTTTTCGGCATCAGCTATTTTGCCTGCTATCTTAACTTGGTCTTCTTGATAGACAGAAGTAATGTCCTGATAGTCATCTGGGGTAATCACCCGTCGCTGAAAACTCAACCCCTTCAAAATCCGCCGCAAATCTTCTTGAGCATCTAGGTTGTCAGGATCGACCATTGCGACTATAATCGCCGGAGGTTCAGTTGCAGTTTTCGCTACAGGTAAAAACCGACGTTGGTGACAGATGTCGATCGACATTTTTAATTCATCCAGCATCGCTCCGAGTTGTTCGTTGGACAATTCGCTCAACTCAGGGTCAAATGCTTCAACCCCATAGACTATTTTCAGTTCAAACATCTGCTGCTTTTTGTAAAGCCGCAGTAATTCTGGCGGCAAGGGCAGCCCAGTAGCAGCTTCTAGTACCTCTGTCAACCGCTTGCCTGATTTCTTACTTTCAAGTTGAGCTTTCTTCAGTTGGTCACTGTTGACGTAACCAGACTGAATCATCTTGTTGAGAGCGGGAGTAAAAAGGCTGGTAGTAACTATAGATGTCGAGAAACGCCGATCGGATGTGTTAGTCATAAAAAAGCTCGGTAAGTGGGAAACTCAGAGTCTTTAGACCTGAGAGGGAAACGACTCGGGGGACTTTAGTCCCCCTCAATCTTAAAATGCGTAACTGTAGCCATCTTTTTTGTGAACAATTTTGCAATATTTGTAACTAATCCCTTGCACTAATTCCGATGTCGAAACATTGAATGAACCACTCGATCTAACTGCAATCCGCCCCACATATTCACCTATTTTTTTACCACTGGTGACAACTGCTTTCACAATGTCACCTGTCTGAAAACCTTTGACAAACTTGTTTCGAGGAACGTACCGAGATGGAAATCCAAATTTGTCCGTGCGACATATTTGACGAGTTCCGTGTCCAGTTGCCTTGATTAGCAGTGGCTGATTTGTGAGGATTTCTAGGGATTGAATTTGACCCACACAGGCAGCATCAAGCCAATGGGTTTTAGGCAATTTTAACCGAGTACGATTGAACTTAGTCAATCCACCCGAACCAGTTAAAACAGACAATCCCGTTTCTTTCAGTCGAGAAAACAACGCCCATCGAGTTGAATTCACAGCAGCAGCATCCTTAAGGGGGCGTTGAGCCACAGCTAGAATGCGCTTCAAGATGTCAGGTTTTTTAGCTAAGAATTGCTTAATATCCTGAGTACCTTTCTTCTGATTGCACTTGGAGCAAGCAAGGCAGAGATTAGAAATTCGATTGCTTCCGCCTTTGGCTTTTGGATGAATGTGTTCAACTTGCAACGCTACATTCTCAGCGTCGCAATAAGCACACTTTCTGTTCCATTTGTTGAGTAGATATTCACGAACTTCGTAACCTTGCAGTTCGCCTTGTTGGTATTCGACTCCTGAAATTTCAGGATTTTCTAATTGTTGTAAGTCGAATCTGACCAGCTCTTGAATGATTAAACTGATCGGTGCAAGTCTGCGTAATTTGTTAACCCAAGTTAGGATGGTTTCTACCCGGTGCTGTAAGGATGGTGCTAACCAACCTTCTTTGCGGGTACGGTTTAAAAACCTTGCTTGGCGGTAACGAGTATGACGGCTTCGCCTTCCCCGACGTAGTGAACGACGGGACTCAAGGCTTGCTTTGATGGCTTGACCACGATGAGTTAGTTCAGCACCAAAAATCACTTTTTCGCTTTGCAATAATGCGATACCAGTAGTTTTGGAACCTGGATCTAATTTGAGAGTGATTGATTCAATAGTTGCTGTCACCCTCTTTTTGAGAATAATGGTAAACGGGAACCTTCTGAAAACAGCCACTTTACCAGCGGTTAACAACTTATGAGCCATTGACGGCTTGCAAGGTGTGAGTGGTATATGGTTGGTATCGAGTACGAAAATAAAATTGGACATTGTTGGGTTGAGTCGATGGGAGGTATTATCCTCCGCACCTCTCAGTTAGATCCGGACGTGCTAGTTTCCCCGCATCCGGCTCCCGATGTTCTTGGCTTGCGCTTTTGCTCATGTGTAAATAATCGTGGCAACTTTCGTGAACCGCTAAGAGGTTATTAGTTTTCGAGTTATTATGGTTTCCATCTGCGTGGTGTAGATGTACCTTTTCATCGCCTAGCATTTTTAGACCACATTTCCCACATTTATGGTTTTGCCGTTTTAAAGCTTTAGAGGTTTCGCCGTCGTAGAGTTTGCTAATACGTTCACTCCAGTAGGCTATATCTCCGTCGTAAGGTGATTTTCCCCCTTTGACATTGATAAATTTGTTTTCGGAGTAAGGAACTGCCGGGAACGCTTTTTCTATCAATTTCTTGACGATGTAACGATTCTGTTTTGCTTCCTTGTTAAATACCTTGAAGGCTCTATTTTGGATGAACCACAGTGAAAATCGTGAGCCATCCAATTTACAGTAGCGGTGGTAATTTCTCCAACCTCTAACCACAGGGGCTAATTTCTTAGCCTTGTCCGTGGCACCATAATTCGAGTTGTTGACGATGTGTTTTACCTTCTGACGGAACGCTTTAAAATTGTCCGCTGATGGGAAGCATCTAAATTTCCCGTTGTTTTGCACTTTGAAATGCCAACCGAGGAAGTCAAATCCATCTGTCGTAGCCGTTAGCTTAGTTTTCTTTTCACTAACCTTCATCCCTCGTTCTGCTAGAAATTCGCTGACTTTATCAAGTATTGCCATTGCGTCATCTTTAGGCTTTAGAATTATTACCATGTCATCCGCGTAGCGGACTGATTGATGTATTTCCTCAATCCCATTGAGAGCAATATTAGCTAGTAATGGACTTACCACGCCTCCTTGCGGAGTTCCCTGTTCTGGAAATTCTGGATTGACTCCTGATTTGAGACAGCGGAATATTCCGGTCTTGATGCCTTTTGGGGCGATGAGTCGTTCCATTATGCTGGTGTGGCTTATCCTGTCGAAGCATTTTTCGATATCAAGCTCGATAACCCGTTTCTCTATTCCATTACTCTGAGAGCGTAGATTGTTGAACAGGACTTTCTGCGCATCATGCGCCGACCTTCCTGTTCTAAATCCATAACTCCGAGCGTGGAAAGTTGCTTCGTGTGCTGGCTCTAGCGCGTATTTTGCAAGGCATTGCCATGCTCTATCGGCGATAGTCGGTATCTCAAGGAGGCGGGTACTCCCATCCTTTTTCGGGATTGGTATTGAACGTAACTTCTGATGTTTCCAGTTGTTACTTTTGGCTCTGAGTTCTTTACTCAGAGTAAACCTTTCCTCAAATGTGAGTGAGGCTTTCCCATCGATTCCCGCAGTCTTTTTGCCAGCATTTAGTTGAGTTACTTGACGTATTGCCAACATTCTTGCAGCCCGAGATTTCAGAATTAGCTTTTGAAGGGACTTTGCTTTCGGCTTGTCTCCAACCTGAATCGCTTTAAACACTCGTTTTTGTAGGCGAAATAAGTCCCTTCGGAATTTCTTCCAAGGTAACGTCTTCCAAGATTCACTAACATTGCTGCTGTGTCTAATCATGCTCTGCTCTAACTTATGTTTTCTGAACACCTCAGACCAATTACGGTCTGTCCTACCCGAACTAAGAGAGTTCCGCTGCTCGTCTAGCCTACGAAAGGGTTCGACTTCCCCTTGACCCTCAGCTCGTTTTTCTTCGTTCCCTCGGTTAGATTGATTGTTCCATTAGGTGGAGCCACTTCAACTTCTGGATTCCCTGGACTCTTGCCGATATTAGGACGTAATTCGGCGGGAATGAACTCCAGTAAAGTCGGGATTAATGGTCTATGTCCCGCTCAGTGGTAAGTTACTTTTCTCGGCTCTGTTTCACCGTTGGAACTCCCCATTAACGCCAGTGTCACCCCACATAAGATGTCTGATTGCGTCCTGTTCCCAGCTTCACTCTCCAAGAATCGAGCTTGGTCGGTGTGGGCAGGTAGGGAGTCATACCTGAGTCTGGCAGAAGGGGCTTGCACCCTTATCAGACCGAGAGTTCAGCCTGTGGCTGGAAACGCTATGTACGGGCTTTCACCGTGATTCACGTTTCAACGAATCGCACTGTCCCTCCACTTGCGTGTAATGCGTTGCACTGAGCGTAGTCGAATGTGTTCGCTTCGACCTGGTTATAAAGGCTTGTTAGACCTGCAACACTGTTTCAGTGACTTTAAAACTGCGCCGCGCTGA
>JAYTZD010000311.1:0-3363 GCA_043742065.1 Oscillatoriales bacterium | reverse complement strand
TGGATCGACAATCAGGGAGTTAAGCTACTTGACCTCTACAAACAATGCGCCATCATGGCGAAAGAGTTTGAATGGGCAGGAAAACTTAACTCAATGGCACGTCAAGCGATGGCCCAACGTGCCATTTTTGCTATCCAACATTTCTTCTCTAATTGTAAAGCTAAGAAACCAGGAAAAAAGGGATACCCACAATTCAAGAAACACACTCGCTCTGTAGAGTACAAGACATCAGGGTGGAAGCTTTCCACCGATAAAAGATGCTTGACATTCACCGATGGTTTTGCTGCTGGAACATTTAAGTTACTTGGCAGTCGAGACTTGCACTTTTATGCGCCTACCGAGATTAAACGAGTTAGAGTAATTCGTCGTGCTGACGGTTACTACACTCAGTTCTGCATAAACGTGGAGCGAACAGAGGAAACCGTTCCTACTGGTAAAGCGATTGGGATAGATGTGGGATTAAACCATTTCTACACCGACAGTAACGGTGAAACCATGACGAATCCCCGACATCTCCGCAAAACTGAAAAAGCTTTAAAACGGTTGCAGAAACGAGTTTCTCGGAAAAAGAAAGGTTCCAGTAATCGTAAAAAAGCGATCAATAAATTAGGAAAAAAACACTTGAAAGTCAGTAGGCAGCGCAAAGACTTCGCTATTAAAACGGCGTTGTGCGTAGTAAAATCTAGCGATTTCGTAGCTTACGAAAACCTTCAAGTGAGGAATATGGTAAAAAACCACAAGCTTGCCAAGTCAATTAGCGATGCAGCTTGGTCGCAATTTGCTCAATGGTTGCAATACTTTGGGAAAGTGTATGGAAAAACAGTGGTTGCTGTTGCCCCTCAATACACTTCCCAGGATTGTTCAAGTTGTGGGAATCGCGTTCAGAAGTCGCTATCAATCAGAACTCATATTTGCCTGTGTGGTACGATGTTAGACCGAGACCACAACGCAGCTTTGAATATTCTATCGAAAGGACTGAGGCAGACAGGAATTATTTTAAATACGGTGGGACACACCGGAATTAACGCTTGGGGACAGACCGACCTCTACTCGTTGGTGGTGACATCAACGGGCAAGCCGACTGTGTGAACCAAGAATCCCCGTGCGTTCACGCCGGGGAGTGTCAACTACTTACTTATATGCCCATTGACGACGAAGATTTTCAAATCGAAATCAGCGACGATCGCAAACTCCAACTCTTCACGGACAGACACGAATTTACCCGCCGATTTGCCTTTTATTTAAACGAAGACCAGCCCCGCGAACAAATTTTGTATTTTTTCGGCGATGGAGGCAACGGCAAGTCATTGCTCCTCAAACACTTGCAGTATCACTGCTGCAAAAGATTTTCCCCGCAGGTTTGGCAACAATTGCGCGCACCTTTGCACCGCTCACATGGTGAATAGCTCTGGCTAAACTATCAAATTATTGCACACCAATAAACTTATGAGTTTGCAAAGACAACCTATGACTAGGATTTCGTTTCAGCAATTCTAATATCAGAGGAATTGCTGACTCTTTTGAGTTCCATTCCGGCTGCAAAAAAACCGGAATATCAACATTAATTGCCAAATGATTGTGATAAAACTCAACTTCTTTACCAGTGCTAACCACCAATTTAATTTCATTAGCTCTAGTCCAAAAAAGCTCTTGTACAGGATATTTAGGATTGACGTGTTCTTTAGGAGAAAGAGTAATCCAAGCGAGTGGCGAAACATCCAGCCAGTAAGCACCGGAAGTTTCAATGCTAACCTGCTTATCGCAGGCTAACAAAGCTGCAACTAACTCAGGCAAATCCCGGTGTATAAAAGGCTCACCGCCAGTGATCACAACTCTCGGAGATTGCAACTCAGCTAGTAATTGTGCGATCGACTGTGGTACTGCCGGCAAACCTTTGCCCCCGTTCCCATAACCCGTGTCACACCAAGGACACCTCACAGGACAGCCAGCCAATCTGATAAAATCAACTAAAGTCCCCGTCCAGTAGCCCTCGCCTTGAACGGTAGACTGAAACGTTTCGTGAATTGGCAATTTTACTTGTAAATTAGACACCAGAATCTCCGCTTCAAACCAATTAATTATATTGTTTAAATATAGCCTTTCTCAGTTAGGTGAGGGAATGGGTAATGGGGAATGGCTAGTGATTTTTCTAATAGCCAATTACCAATTACCAATTACCAATTACCAATTACCAATTACCAATTCTCGATTTTTAATTTTGCTGTTCCGGTTCCATCATGGTAGCCCAGCGGCATTTCAATGCCAAAGTCAGTCCGTCAGCAATCGGGACAACACTGAGAGTAACTCTAGGATCGTTACGCAATTTGTCGTTAAAAGTACGAATGGCTAGGGTACTTTCGTCTTGTATTTGAGGATCGGCAACTTTTCCAGACCACAAAACATTGTCAATTACAATTAAACCGCCATTTCGCACCAGTTGGAGCGATCGCTCAAAATAGGCCTCATAATTTTCTTTGTCCGCATCGATGAAAGCAAAATCAAAGGTTCCTGCTTGTCCTTCAGAGATTAGCTTGTCGAGAGTATTAATTGCTGGCCCTAAGTGCAAAGAAATCTTGTTGGCGACACCCGCAGCTTCCCAATAGCGACGTGCGATCGCAGTATACTCCTCGCTGACATCGCAAGCCACAATCTGCCCATTGGAAGGCAGCGCTAAAGCTACACACAGTGAGCTATAACCAGTGAAAACTCCAACTTCTAAGGTTTTTTTCGCTCCCATAAGCTGCACCAGCATCTGCATAAATTGCCCTTGTTCGGGAGCTATTTGCATCATACCCATAGGGTGCTTAGCAGTTTCTGCTCGCAGTTTCTGAAGAAGATCTGGTTCCCGCAGGGAAATAGATAACAGATAATCGTAAAGTTGACTTTCTAGCCCAATAGTTGAGTTCGCCATCGGTTTGTCCTTGCTGCTGACTTTTGATTTGAGATTGTAGACGCGCAGTTAATGGAAATTGAAGACGGTAGAGCTAATTTTAGCACTCATGGCGCAACTTGCACAATGTGCGATCGCCATCACTGCAAATCGAATTCAATAGGTCGCTTTCCTAACTGTCACACCCTTGCCACATAGTCCTGAAAACCCAGACACAATCAAAACAACATTCCGCAAAGGCGATCGCAATGTATTACAGTTTCGCAGGTTTTGGTGCTAGCACAGGCATATTTTTACTATTAGTTTTTGCAATTTTACAATGGCTGCACATCCCCGCCGGCAGCTTCATCGATTGGGTAATTGCCATTGCTACTTTTGAATGGCTATTGTTGATAGTTACCGTTCCCTGGAATATCCACTTTGAAGCTAAAGAAGTTTTAGCCCAAGCGGCAGAATCAACCGAAAAAGGGATT
>JAYTZD010000310.1:0-6617 GCA_043742065.1 Oscillatoriales bacterium | reverse complement strand
AAAGTCGAAAGTGCGATCGCCCAACTCAAGCAAACAGACCATAATTTTCACATGGATGGTGCTTCTTGGACTAACGATTTGAGTTGGGTGAAAGGCTACGAAAATGTCTTGGAACCGATGAATCTACTCAGCGCAGCATTTCACAAAAAATATGACCCGCTGGTACAGCAAGATGCCACAGTTACCAAGCAGTTTGAATATCAACAAGCTTTGCTTTATAACTTGTTGGTACAAACAAGCTGTTTCCGGTATTGGGGACAGGGAACTTGGACTGATTATGCGCGGGAACTTTATAACCGTGGTGCTGCTTTAATGAAGTAGGAAAAGTTTGCAGTTGTGGTGTGGGGAAAAACCGCAACTGCGAATTTTACCAAGTTTCGCAAAGTCTTGGACGCATTGTAATTGTGTTACTATTATTTCTTTTGACTCCTGAAACTGTGGCAGGGTTTTCTGACGAAAGATGTGACTGTTCAAACGGCTCAATTGAGAGATTTTTAGAGGAGAAGGGGAAGGGGGGAAACTTTTAACAATCCCTCCTCTACTCGATCGGACAATTCTTACAAGAGATATATTAATTTGACCCTGAGCTTGTGGATCAAGCTCCTGTCTTCAGTCCTGAAGAAGAGGAGTTTGCTCGAAGCGCTGTGTTCGTAAACGTTGCTTAGATATCAGCTAAAAAGCTTAACTTTATTCTTTTGTACCTGTTCTTTAGTCAAGGCTTTGAGTTAAAAGTTTAGAACCTTGCCAAGCCTCATCGAAATCTTTGTAAGTGATGTTTTGAGCGCAGAACCATAAAAGTTCGTAACAGCATAAATAAAGATCCAAATTTTGCTTAGTTTCAAATAGACTGTGTTTCAAAGCTAAGACTGCTGGCTTTGAGCGGTGTCTTTGGAGTATTTGTCGTAAACTCCGAGTTGCCTCCCGACTGATTTGTTTATCAGGACTGGTGCGAATCAAATCCATCAAGGTATTGATGGCTTCCTGGTGGCTTGTATCTGTGTATCGCAATGCTCGAACTGCTTCTTGAAGAATCTCTAAATTCTGCTGGCTGTCGCGAATGAGAGAAATCAACAACCCGATCGCTTCTGGGTCATTTTTGCCAATTCGCCCCAAGCTACTAATTGCTTCCTGAAGAACATCCTCATCGGTATTGGGATTAATAATCAACTCTTTTAGCAGTTTGATTGTTCCTGGGTGTCCGGAAAGAGTATCGCCTAAGTTTTTTACTGCATTCAATTTCTGGAACTTATCGGCACTGAGGCGTACCTCATTAATTAGCGACTCAATCACTTCAGGATTGCTAGGATCAATTTTTCCAGACTTTACAAGCTCTTGAAAGGAAGTATATTTGATGATAACAGAAAAAAGTTCTGCTTGGGGATGGTTCGGCTCAATTTTACCCAAGCCCTGAGCTGCTGTACTCCTTACAAGCGAATCGGAATTATTGCATAGAGAAGTAAGCAAACTAATCTTCTCCTGATTATTTTTGCCAATTTTCGCAAGCGCTATAACCGCTTGCATAGGGATGCCTGGGACATAAGTTTGGTCGATCAGGTTCATCAAAGTAGCGATGGCTTTAGAATGCCCTGGTACTATTTCCCCAAGGCTCTCAGCAACTTCAATACGAGTGTATTCATGAGGAGTGGCAAGCAAATCAATCAAACATTCTACAACAATTGAGCGATGTGTTTTTGGCAGTATTGCCTTTGCGGCCTCTTGAATTTGGCGTGGAACGTCTGTTTGCTGTTCCTGGTATTCAATATTGAAATAGCCAAAGCTCCACTTAACAATTTGATTGACTATCTCTCTAGCATTGTTATGTTCTTTACTCAACTCAGAAATTGCTTCTGCTCCCAATAAATAGGAGCGAGACTTATAATAATCACCGCATTTATCTTCAAAGTTAACCAAGGTATCAATAAATTTTTCTTTCTCCTTATTTTCAACATCCTCACGTCCCAGCCATAACAAAATGACCTCTTTCCACTTTGGTTCAAAAATGAGATAAGTACCTTGATCTGGGTTGTGAGGAACGTGCTTTAAAAAGTAGTCCCAATGCGGTACAGCTTTCGCTGCAAAATACTCCTTAAATGAGTCATGTATAAAGTCATAGACCTCTGGGTAAAAACTCACGCGCTGCAACCATCCAAGCTGGTTGATTGCTAAGCAAAACAAATCCTCATCTGATTCCCCTAAGTGATAACAGACTAGGAAACGCGATAACGGAGATTCGCCTCTTTCAATCGCCTTTTTTGCCAATTGTGCTAGAGAATCTATCAAGGGTTGTTTCTGGGGTTTAGTAGATTTTGGGATGCTCTGGCGGTCGTCATAATCCGTACTAATAAACCATTGAATTAGACCCGCTTTGGTACTGGGCAATTGGCGTTCTGGTTGCCAAGTACGACACAAAAATGTTAAATATAGAGGATTACTAACTAAGTCTTTAATACGGTGATATCTTGGCTGATTTAATTCATCCCATAACTGCTCTGCGTCGTTGGCAAACCAAGCATCAATGCACTGTTTGATTTGCTCAAGTCTAAAGCCTAGATTTTGATAAGTATCAAATTCTAAAACTTCTAAAGCATCTTTGCTGGTGTTCCAGATAGTTGTTCGACAGGTTAACACTACTCGGCACTTTCCTACCCAACCAGTCAACTTTTCCGTCAATTGACTTCCCTGCTCTTCAACTCCATCCAGTAGCAAGCAAATACCACCATTTTCCAAGCGTTGCTGTAGGTTTTCGATCCATTCCGCTGGAATATCACGCTTTCTAGAAGCCTCTTTCAGCCACTCTTCTAAATATTCGTTTAACAGTTTTGTGCCTATCTTTCTTCCATCAATCAAGATTGGTATTTCATCGGTATGTTCTAACTGTTCCAACATCCAAAACCCAATTTTGAGTAATAGCGTAGTTTTTCCAGCCCCCGATTCTCCGATAATGGCTAACTGTCGCCCTTGGCTTTTAGGACTTTTTTTTCCATCCCGAAGAACTTCATCAAAAAACTGATCTTCTCTCTCAAACTTCTCTGTTACTGCGTAATCGATATTTCTACCATTCTGATCTTTTTTCTGCTGTAGCAATCCCAGCGGCACAAAATCTAGTTGTTTAAAGGTTAGATCTGGACGGTTGAGCCAATAATCTACGATGATCCGTCTTTTACCCTCAAGCATTTTGAGGCAGAGTTGCCGGAAGTCAAGTGCGATGCTTGTGGATTTTTTGCTTTTTTTGCTCTTCTTCTGTTGATCTCGCTCTTGTCGCTTATCCTCCCACACTTCATCAAAACGGGTCAAGTTCCTTGCTGTGTCTTCATCCCACAATGTCAAAGTTAGATGCAGATTACCCTTGGTGTGGACACCAATAGGCTTGTATTCTAGAATCCCCAGGAAATCTTGCAAGTAACCCTTAAGTCCATCTCTAAGATTGTTGTCCGATAGGTTTTTGCCTTTAGATGTCTTGACGTTTTTCTTTTCTGTTAACTGTTGTAAGCAAGCTAGTCTAGTTTCGATAATTAACTGAGTGGCTTCAGGTCGCTTTATCACAATATCTAGGTATTCGCAGCCTTTCAAGACGTCTAACCCTTATTATAGAAGCCTTACAGCCTCCATTGGAGTGATTTGCTCGCCAGTCTACTCCAAATTTAGTATTGATTTTGTTGAACTTAAGGCTACTTTTATTTATGGCTACTTCCAACGAATACTCATCTCGCGAATCCCAACCCACCGCCGTGCAGCTTGCTTTCCCTTGGGGTGAGGAAGAAATTCTCGATTATTCTCCTGCATCACCAACTAAGCGCGTGAGTCAGCACAAAACTTCAAGCAAAAAACAACACCCGCCACAAGTTGTGGTAATTCTCATTTGTCAGTAAACCTGATAATCCTTACAGGGCGGCGATAGCCGCCCATCCAACCAAACCACAACTCATTTGCCCCTGTAGCTATATCCCATCTATATATGCTCAGCCTGAATTCGCTCATCAAAGTCCATATTTCCGTTTTCGATGCCGCTTATACCGATGCCAAAGGGCGAAATGTAGGAAACTTCTTCAACAACCCAGAAATCCTGCGTCACTCGATGCTATGTTTGTCACTCCCCAGCTTTTGGATTGCCCTACTCTTCAAGTTCTAAATATCGAGCCAAAATTTGTTGAATTTCTTGTATTTGTTGCAACTCCAATTCCCCAAGACAGCGCACAAGTCTGCGTTTATCAAACGTCATCGGATCGACGCAAACGATAAAACTTTCGCTATTGAGACCATTGAGAGTCGAAGGAATAACAGGCAAAACAACAGCTCGTAAACCATCGTTTGGAACAGCAGAAGTGATGGGTAGAACAGTGACCTTACTGCGTTGATTAAAAGCAGTTCCTGAAATAATTACCGCCGATCGAGTCTTGCGGATTTCTGTACCGACTGAGGGATCGAAATTCACGAGCCAGATGCTTCCCAGTCGGTAATCGCTGCTTGCTGCCATGCTTCCTCCTCATCGGTTAATTCATCACTTAGTTCATCCAGCAATAAACAGGCTTCTACCATTGCCTGCTGTTCTTGTTGTTTGCGCCATGCTTGCAATAAAACCTCAACTAGGCGACTGCGATTTTCTACACGCTGGTCAACATAACGCACTAACTCATCTGGCAAAGAGATAGATACTTTCATAGACAGTATTTATGCTACTTTTAATACTACCAATGGTAGCAGAAATATCGACCAGATTGCAAAATTATGAAACTAATTTTTTCGATACATTATTTTTTTTAGTATTTAAATTAATGGATGCTTGTTGGCAATGCCTTCTAAATGAATCTTGCGGGCTAAAGCGCGACGAGATTGCTCTTGGCGACGACAAGTCCGACAAAACTTGGCGGTAGTATATAAACCACCCTTCGCTACCTCATACCACCATTTTTGCTGCGTGGCTGTCCATACCTCTTGACTGTTACAGCCTGCACAAGTAAAAGGTCGATCGACATAATATCCCAGATTAACAAAGTCTGGCTCATCGTAGCTGTTGTTTGGAGCAAGGGAAGTGATATCTACAATTACTCCCCCATGGGATGCCGCCCATTCCGATTTTGCCAGCTTCTCAGCTTCTGATCTCTTGTTTGCAAGTTTGGTTTTGCGAGCTTTCTTGTGCGCCTTGAGTTCAATACGACGTTGTTTTCCACTCTTCATATTTCTATGATATCAATTCCTTTTTCTATGATATCAATTCCTTGATAAAAAGTAGCAATTAGCGTGCGTCGCCATCTATAATCTGCAAGTTATATCCAAAATCTCGCAGCGACGCACCCTACGGATTAACACTATACAAAATTAGTCGGATCTTGATCGCGCCGATTCTTCAAGAGAATCGGAGTACCTTGGCCATCACCCACCAAAGCCGCCGTTTCCTCCAAAGCTTCCCTGAAGCGCTTGGCCGCGTAGATGGACATATCGCGGGGCACATTCACCCGATCGCGCAAATACCGCAAAGCCACATCAGAACCACCCGGCGGCGTACAAACTTCGCCAGTCATCATCAAAGTTAAAGCACAACGCAAAGCCTCATCAAATAAATTGTTGTCAGCAGGATTGACTCGAACGATGTTGTGCTGGTGCTTGATAACGCGCTGAAGTGCTTCTTTACGCGAGGTTTCCGGTTCTGGGTACATCACATCTGGTAATCCAGCCCAAGGCCCATGATCCACGCGGGCTTTGTTGAGTAACATCTGCGGTTCGCCGTTTTCATAACAGCCGCCCATTTGAGGTGGCAAATCGTGGACGTGGGTGTGAAAGTCGCTTTGAGTACCGCGATAAGTTGATCGGCTTTCCATCCCCGCAAACCAGTCGCCAAAGCGCGGGTTTTCTTCCCGCATGGAGTAGCCTTTGTAGTAGTAAAGACTGGCATTCATCCGTTCGACATAGGGCGTAAAGATGACATCCGCAGTGCCAAATTCAGCGAGGAAATAAGGCCCTGGAGTGCTAGCTAGGGCTTTTTCTACCTGGGCGACGACACTGATAAATTGCTCGCGGTTGTGTTGTTCTGCTTTGGCTGAACTGGCGGGGTAGCACAGCCAAGTACACCAGGCCCTAAATAGCAGTCGTTCTAGTCGTCGCATCGGAATCACTGCGGGGTTTTCCATGCCCAAACTCAACGGGCCGAAGACTCGTTCTAGGGCGATTAAAATATCATCGCTTTCGGTGATGATGCGGCCGTCTAGCTCGATCGCGGGTAGCATTCCCGATGGCACTTTCCGCTTGTACCAGCTTTCTTTTTCCCCATAGCAGAACATGGTAACTTTTTCAATGCGGTAGGGGATTTGTTTTTCTTCTAACCACAGCCAGATTTTTTGGCAATAGGGACACCAGGCATGGTTGTCGCGGTAGAGGGTGACTCGCACATCGGATTCGGTTTTTCCGAAGAGGCGCAACCGGGATTGAGCGTTGGTGGGGCCGTTGGTGCGATCGACTTGAAAGTCGGTGAGGGCTTCTAGTTGTGTCCAGGTGAGGGGGGTTGCGATCATGCGATTTTAGAATTGAAGAATTGAAGAATTGAAGAATTGAAGAATTGAAGAATTGAAGAATTGAAGAATTTAAGAATTGAAGAATTGAAGAAATCAGGAGACGGCAGTGCC
>JAYTZD010000309.1:0-13647 GCA_043742065.1 Oscillatoriales bacterium | reverse complement strand
GCCGTGTCCCTACGATGGCGGTAGGGACACGGCACTGCCGTCTCCTCTAGATCATTCCGGCGCAGCCGGAATTGATATGATATGACAATTGACAATTGCTTATTAATTTACCTTGATAGGTGGAATACTTAAATTAGGATTTTTAATTCTTCTTAATAGTTCTTGTCTGGCTTGTTCTGGATTTTGTCCTCTCGGTATCTGATATAATAATCGACAGGAACCGTCTTGAGGATTAGCTGCACAAATCATTGGTTGACCTGTACGGGATGCGCCTGCTGTGACAATGTTGTCCCAATTTCCCTGGGATTGGGAATTGTTGAGAATTGCTGAGACTCGTGTACATCGAGTCATCGCATCTTCGCCGGATTCATTGAAATAGTTGTCTGTTACCCACAAAATAACGGGAATATTTTTGCCTTGTTGATCAGCAATTGTGGCTGGATGGCTACCAGCAGTGCCGCAGAAGAATGAAGTTGTTTGAGCAAAGGCGGGACTGTTTGCTATGATCGAGGCGATCGCGATTATTGACGCGCTAAAAACTGACTTTAAGAGCCGAAATTTCATGGGAGTTAATCAGGCTGGCGATCCAAGGTTATTCATAGTTTAAAAAGTTAGACTGGTGTTTGCCGGGAAGATTAGGCATTTAGGCAAAAAAAATAAAAATCTTTGGTAAGTGTTTCCAGAACCGAGATCCTCGGTTCATATAGTCCAAAATCCAGATGGACTATTCCTCGGCTCGATCCCCCCAAAATTGGAACCTGTGTTAGGATTGGTGAAAGTATTCTATCCAATACAACAATGGGCAATGTTCTGGTGCTGAACGTCTCCTACGAACCCCTTAACATCACCAATTGGCGAAGGGCGGTAGTTTTGTTGCTGAAAGGAAAAGCTGAGCAGGTAGAACATAACGGGAAATTTATTGCGCCAAATTTCCCGCTACCAACAGTCATCCGACTGCGACATTACGTCCGAGTTCCATACAAGGATATTCCACTTACTCGCCGGAATATCTTGCACCGGGACGCGCACTCTTGTCAATACTGTAGTTATACTGGGGACGATTTAACTCTGGATCATGTGATTCCTCGATCGCGCGGAGGAGTCGAATCCTGGGAAAACCTCGTCACCGCCTGTATGCGCTGTAATGTCAAAAAAGGTAGTCGAACGCCGAAAGAAGCGGGAATGCTGCTGCGACATCAACCCCGGAAACCTTACAGTGGTCTTTACTTTGAAGTAACTAAACACGTTAAAAGTGGTTTGCACCAAGAATGGCAAAAATATGTAATCGGTCTTTAAGATCCCTGTCAGCAAAAGCGCGGGGATTTTTTTGTAGCGATGTTGAGTGTTAAGTGTTGAGTTTTGAATTAAAAAGTTCAAAATTTGATGCTCACAATCTTGATCGCATAATAGCCCAATACCTTAATATAATGTAAGTGGTCGCACCATTGGCGATCGCATTTTATACTGCATTTTCTGCCGTCTTCCTTCCCCATACCCTGAACGAAGTCGAGGGTATATCTCTGTTTTGTGCATATATTCGTAGGGGGCGAAGCATTCCGGCAGTAAATCTCTGGTTCTAACTAATAAATTGTCTGCCGGAATGCTTCGCCATTACAAAATTGAGATGCACCAGAAGTCGTTGGGCCTTCTTCCTTTTTCCTTTTTCTTTCTTCCTTCTTCCTTCTTCCTTCTTCCTTCTTCCTTCCTTCCTTCTTTTATATGAAAGACCTCATTAAAACATCTGTCAACTATCCAGATCAGATAGACTCCAACAGCGAAGTTGTGGCCCAAAATGTGACAGTGAAACGGCGCAACAAACCAGAAATTATAGTCGAAGATAGCCGTGGGAAGCGATTTGCCGACCATTCGACCGATCGCCAAGTTGAGCAATTACGACAAATGTTCGATCGACACCGTGGTAATCGCCAGTTGATCTTACTGCAAGATTTCCCTGATCCTGACGCACTTTCGAGCGCTTGGACTTACAAATTAATAGCCGAACAGTACGATATCAACTGCGAGATTATTTATGCTGGTGCCCTCAGCCACCAAGAAAATATTGCCTTAGTTAAATTGACTGGTTTACCATTGCATAGGTGGACTTTAGAGACAGCAAAAACTAAAGATTTATCTACCTATCAGGGTTGTGTTTTTATCGATAATCAAGGCACAACTTGTCAATTAACAGAGTTTATTTTGGCTGCGGGAATTCCGATCGCCGCAGTAATTGACCACCATAGTTTGCAAGGGGAAATGAATGCAGAATTTGCCGATTTGCGTCCCCAAACTCGCGCGACAGCTACGATTTTTACTGAGTATTTGCAGGCTGGACTCCTAACTCTCGATGGTAATGTCAGTCAGCATATCAAGTGTGCTACGGCTTTGATGCACGGTTTGCGATCGGACACGAATGCACTCAGACAAGCTGAGGAGGAAGACTTCTTAGCTGCGGCTTATTTGAGTCGATTTTATGACCCGCAGTTGTTGAATGCGGTGTTGCAATCGTCTCGATCTAAATGGGTGATGGATGCGATCGAGCGATCGCTCAAACACCGCATTGTCCAGAACAATTTTTCCATCGCCGGTATCGGTTATCTCCGCTATGACGATCGCGATTCCATTCCCCAAGCAGCCGATTTTTTGGTCACAGAGGAGAACGTACATACAGCCGTTGTTTACGGAATAGTTCACGATAGAGATGAGGAAATTGAAGTAGTAATTGGGTCACTGCGAACTACTAAACTTACTCTCGATCCTGACGAATTCATCAAAGAAGCTTTTGGACAAGATGCTCAAGGACGCTTTTTTGGAGGTGGTAGAAGTCAAGCTGGAGGTTTTGAAATTCCAGTGGGATTTCTTTCCGGTGGCAATGAGAATAGCGATTATGCAAGACTGAAATGGGAAGTATTTGATGCTCAAATCAAGCAAAAATTGCTCAGGTTAATTAGTCCTACAGACAATCCGGTTTATCATAATTAAATTAGGGAATTGGGAATTGGGAATTGGGCATGGGGCATCGGGCATGGGGCATCGGTAAGCTTTTTCGCATCTAAATTATATGTTTTGGGCGGGCAGGATGCCAACCCAAAACATACAATAATCTTGATTGTGGAACAGGCATCTTGCCTGTTGCTAAAACTATTTCACAATACTTAAAAACTGTTATAATTTACTGATAAGTAAACTAGATAACATCACAAATTTCAAAGTTGCTGTAAAATAGGCCCGAAATGCGATCGCACCCAATTTCAAACAAAGTGCGATCCAAAGCTCAACAAAGGACAGCCAGTGCATCTATATTTGATCCGTCACGGCATTGCCGCCGAACCCGAAGCATACGCGACAGACGAAGAACGCCCGCTGACTAAAGAAGGCGATCGCAAAACCCGGAAAGTCGCCCAGCGGCTGTATGAAATCGAAATTCAGTTTGACCTAATTCTCACCAGTCCCCTATTACGCGCCACACAAACCGCCAAAATTCTGCAAACAGTAGGTCTGAGTTCCCAAATCGCAGAATCCGCAGCCCTAGCGCCATCAGGAGACATCCACAACTGGCTAGAATGGTACCAACAGTGGCAGGAGACAGGAAGTCGCAGCTTGGCTCTAGTGGGCCACCAACCAGACTTAGGCAACTGGGCCGAAACTTTGCTTTGGGGCAGAACCCAAGACGCCCTGATCCTCAAGAAAGCAGGTGCGATCGGCTTAATCCTCCCTGAAACAGGCTCACCCGTCAGCCGCAGCCAAATGTTTTGTTTGCTGTCGCCCAAGTTTTTACTGGGTTAGAAAGCAAATAATCAAATTCATTGGTTATTTTTTGTTAACGCGGCGACACCATCTTGCTTTCTGCTAATGTACTTTGAATAGATTAGATTTCACTCAAACAATACGGTATCGCAATGGTCGTCGGCGAATTCAAACCAGGTTTAGAAGGTGTTCCTGCTACCTTGTCCAGCATTAGCTTTGTAGATGGACAAAAAGGGGTGTTAGAATATCGCGGCTTTAGCATCGAGGAACTAGCACTCAAAAGTTCTTTTGTCGAAACTTCATATTTATTAATCTGGGGTGTACTTCCGACAAAGGAAGAACTAGAAGCCTTCGAGCATGAAATTCGGTATCACCGCCGGATCAAATATCGCATCCGGGACATGATGAAATGCTTCCCCGAAAGAGGACATCCAATGGATGCTCTGCAAGCTTCAGCAGCGGCTTTGGGTTTATTTTACTCGCGCCGAGCTCTGGCAAACCCAGCATACATTCGAGAAGCTGTAGTGCGACTGTTGGCGAAAATTCCAACAATGGTAGCAGCATTCCAGCAAATGCGGCGAGGTAATGACCCCGTGCGGCCAAGGGACGACTTGAACTACTCAGCTAACTTTCTTTATATGCTCAACGAGCGAGAACCCGATCCGCTGTTGGCTAATATTTTTGATACTTGTCTGACTCTGCACGCTGAACATACTATCAATGCTTCTACATTTTCGGCAATGGTAACAGCTTCGACGTTGACAGATCCTTACGGGGTAATTGCTTCGGCAGTTGGGACTTTGGCAGGGCCACTACATGGGGGGGCGAATGAAGAAGTGATTGAGATGTTGGAGCAAATTGGTTCGGTAGAAAATGTGCGACCTTTTGTCGAGAAGTGCGTGGCAAATAAGGACAAAATCATGGGCTTCGGCCACCGGGTTTATAAGGTGAAAGATCCAAGAGCAACTATTCTCCAAGGGTTAGCAGAAAAGTTGTTTGAAAACTTCGGTCATGATGATTATTATGACATTGCTGTCAAGTTAGAAGAAGTGGTTGAAGAAAAACTGGGTCACAAAGGAATTTATGCCAATGTAGATTTCTATTCAGGTTTGGTTTATCGAAAAATGGGAATTCCTACAGACTTGTTTACACCAGTTTTTGCGATCGCCCGTGTTGCTGGCTGGCTGGCTCACTGGAAGGAACAGCTAGAGGCAAACCGCATCTACCGCCCTACTCAAATATATACCGGTACTCACGGTGAGTCCTATATTGCGATCGAAGAAAGATCGTAAATAGTTGACAGTTGACAGTTGACAGTTGACTGTTGACTGTACTTCAATCTCTGTCTGCCGAAAACTGCATTGCATGGTTGCACCCCTCTTGTCTTTTGTGCTGTTTGTTGGCGACAATGTTGTTAAGTGACGATTTTCAGGAAATCCAGTCCTCAGACCTTGTGGGTCTGAGGCTTTTTATTGCAATTCATATAAATTCCGGTTGCACCGGAATTATTAACCGAAATTAGGACACGGCAGTGCCGTTTCCCTACAATATTATTTTGGGTAGGGACACGGCACTGCCGTCTCCTCTAGATCATTCCGATGCTCTCTAAATTCCAATCTTCACCTCCAGGTAACTGCGATAAATACTCATCGATCGCATCTTCTAATTCCTTCCTGGAATAATTGTAGGTCAACAATAGTAGCCCAGTGGCGATCGCAATTATTTGATCTCTATCCACTCTTAGATTGAGTTGAGCGCGGCTTAACTTACCTTCCAACACTTCCCTACTAGCCTCACGAATTGCCGCTTCCAGTTCATCTTCTAGAAAAGACTCCCACTCCGAATCATCGATGTAGTAGGATGTTTTATTATCCTTGAGATTGAGCTTTTTAATACCTCGGATTGAATTCGCAATAGAAGCAGCCCAAGAATTAGTTAAACGCTGCTCTACTTGGTTCTTAATTAAGTGAATTAATAAAATCATTAAAAAAGACCCAATATTCCGCAGAATTGCTTGTTTGCTCATGCCCTCTAATTCATCAATAATTGCTATGGCATCTTCATTCTTGCCTGCCAAAATACAATTTTTAAGATCTATTAATTCCTGTACCATTGATTTTGCCCTCAAGATTTATAGGGATTTGGTAAGGTTAACTGGTTCCCAGACTCTGCCTGGGAACCGATATCTAGAGGCTCTGCCTCGCTCTTCTAGGAGGAAAAATGGAGGCAGAGCCTAGTAATATCGTTTCCGGTTGCATCGGTATTGTTCAAACAGTTAACAGTTAACAGTCAACAGTCAACAGTTAACATCATTCCGGTGCAACCGGAATTGATATAACGAGTAGATTCGGTGCTAAATCTAAACAGATTGAGCTACGTGATGGCGGCTAGTCAATTTATCCAATTGAGTCACCAACAAACTCAGGAACAAACCCACATCAGTCACAACACCAGTAGATTCGATCGAACCCCGATCGCTCAATTTAGTCACCACCGCCGGATTAATGTCCACACAGACCATCTTCACACCAGCCGGAGTCATATTTCCCACACCAATAGAGTGCAGCATAGACGACAGCATCAACACCATATCCGCACCACGTAACAGCTCAGTATACTCCTCTTGAGCCTTCACCAAATCCATTTGTGTATCAGGAAGTGGCCCATCATCGCGAATCGAACCAGCTAGAGAAAACGGTATATTGTTCTTCACACACTCATACATCACACCGCTAGTAACCAAACCAGCTTCAACAGCTTTCACGATACTCCCGTAACGTCGCACAGTGTTGATTATTTTTAAGTGATGTCGGTGTCCACCGCGCACAGCAACACCCCGTTTCATGTCAACCCCCAAAGAAGTTCCCATGTTCGATTGTTCCATGTCATGAACCGCGATCGCATTTCCGCCCAACAACGCTTGCACATAACCTTCGCGAATCAAATGCGCCAAATGTTCGCCACCGCCAGTATGGATGACAACAGGCCCTGCGGTAACAACAACTTTACCACCCCGATCGCGAATTTGGCGCAATTCCCACGCTACCTGTTCCACTACCAATTCGACGCGGCGCTCACTAGAAACGCTCCCAGACATAAAGCTAAATTCCTGAGAATTACGCTGTTCCCGCGACTCTGTTTTGCGAATCGTGCGAATGCCAACCACATCAACAACAACTTTTTCTCCTACTTTTAAATCGCGCAGTAATTTACATTTTGCGACTGGACCATCAGCAGTTTCGGTAATTGCTACTGCACCATCCATCCGCTGATTTTGTGCTTTCACCCACTGGTTATTTACCCGCACTTCCGTCGGATAAATCGTACTAACATAAAAGTCGTCCGGGCCAACGCCATCTTGTACTACAGGTTCTAAAATAGCATCGCAAATCTCTTGGGGCGGTGGCACAGCACCCAAATCAATCAGCATTCCCATCATTTCTTCCATCACATCATGGGAAGGAGCCGAAACTTTAACATCAGCACTAGAGGTGCTTTGTCGCTGCTCTCCCAGATTGAAATTGAGCACCTGGAAACTGCCACCGAGATCGACAATTAAATCTAAAGCACGACTAATTAAACCAGCATCGAGCAGGTGGCCTTCCATGCGAATTGTGCGGCTTTCGACCATCACGTTTGCCGATCGATCTTCTTGCACTGGTTCGATCACCCGCAGTGTCAGACACTTACAAGCACCGCCAGCTTTCAGGAATTCACTCATCGGCGTTTCAATTACTTTAAAGCCAGCCTTAGTAATGCGATTTTTCAAGCCTTCGCTAACCTTATTCATTACCACAATATCGTTAATATTGACAGCATTACAAGCAAAATTAGCGGCATCTGCTTCTTCAATAGCAATCCGTTTTTCTGGTGCAACTCGCATTTCAATTAAGCGGTTGGAGTAGGAATCAAATGCGGCTGGATAGTAAAGTAAATATCCACCGCTCAAGGGACAAAAACAGGTGTCTAGGTGATAGAAACGTTCGTCTACTAAACGCAGCGAAAGCACTTCTATGTTGAGCCATTTTGCGAGTAACGGGTGAGAATCGAGTTCGGAACGGAAACCGTATCCTGCCCATAACCAGCGTCCTTCGCGATCGAGCAAAGCATCGCCAGCACCTTCAAATGGCAAGTCTTTTGGCAATTCGTGAACGGTGAAACCTTGGTCCTCAAACCATTCTTTGAAATAGGGCTCTTCGCCTTGACGTTCTTTATGATAGAAACGGCTGAGGACAAAAGTATTGCCTAAAAGTAGACCCGCGTTGGCGGTGAAAACCATATCAGGCCAGCCTTTTTGGGGTGTTACGAGGTCTACAATGGCATTTTCTTTGAGGACGTGGTAAAGTTTTTCCCACTGTTCCACGGCGCGATCGCGCGATGATTTGTGGACATTGCCCTCCATCCACGGATTAATCACGTAATCCACATCATAGTGGTCGGGAGCGCACATCAGGAAGCGAATTGAGTCAGTCATAATTCAGTTAAAATGTGATAGATGCTACAGACTTAAGTTGACAGAGTTTGCTACAGAAAAACTGCAATATTGGCTCGTCAGAGCAAGAGTGCAACATCTGGTAGCGAAAAAAGTAACTTTTAATTATATCACATCAAGGCGTATGTGGAGTCAAAAGAGCCTGTTAGTGGGAAGTAATCAAATCTTGACAAGGCGAGATGATTAAGCCGAACTTATTTCTATCCTTTACATCCGTTAAATCCGTTACATAATCCGTTGCCGAACTTCCTTCTATCCTTTACATCCGTTAAATCCGTTACATAATCCGCTGCCAAACATCCGTTAAATCCGTTACATAATCCGCTGCCGAACCTTCTGCGAAATTGGCACTTCGATCGCAAATTCCGTCCCCTTACCAAGTTCTGAATAACATCTCAATTCACCGCCATGTCTATCTTTGACAATTTGGTAACTAATCGACAATCCCAAACCAGTACCCCTACCCACAGGTTTCGTAGTAAAAAATGGGTCAAATATTTTAGACTGAACTTCGCGACTAATTCCAGCCCCGTTGTCAGCAATACGCACGCATACTTGGTTTTCGCTGCGGACTTCCGTAGTAATATGAATCTGAATAGCTTCACCGTTGCAGTTGGCTGCTGAATCTTCCAAAGCATCGATCGCATTTGACAGCACATTCATAAAAACCTGATTGATTTGAGCCGGATAACACTCAATTTGTGGCAGTTTTCCGTACTCTTTAATAATTTGAATTTCCCCACGTTGTTTTGGCTGTTCCTTCAATCGGTGCTGCAAAATTACTAAAGTGCTCTCTATCCCTTCATGGATATCTACTGATTTGCTGTCCTTTTCATCCAGTCGTGAAAAGTTTCGTAAAGACAATACAATCTCCTTAATTCTGTTAGCACCTTGTTGCATAGAACCCAGTATTCTTGGGAAATCCTCACCAATAAAATCAGCATCAATTTCTTCCAACTTTTCGGCAATTTCAGGGAAAGGTTTGGGATAATATCGCTGGTATAACTGTATTGTTTTTACCAAGTCGTCAGCATATCGTGCTGCTGGATTAATATTGCCATAAATAAAGCTAATTGGGTTATTGATTTCATGGGCAACTCCTGCTACCATTTGCCCGATACCTGACATTTTTTCAGCTTGAATGAGTTGGGTTTGAGCGCCTTTTAATTTTTCCAAAGTTTGGTTTAGCTGTTGGGCTTTTTCGCGTTCTCGCTGTTCGCTTGTTCGTAAAGCTACTTCTCCTTGTTTGCGATCGCTAATATCGATATGCGTGCCAGTCATCCGCAAGGGATTGCCCGAATCATCACGTTCCATCACCTTAGCCTGAGCCAAAATCCACTTCCATTCGCCGGATTTTGTCAGCATCCGCAACTCCACTTCATAAAGTAAAGTTTTCCCTAAAAAGTGAGCTTCGATTGCCGATTGAGCCGACGGCAAATCCTCTGGATGTACGAGGTTTTCCCAGGATTTAAAACTATTTTTTATATCTTCTACTTCATAACCTAACATCGTCTTCCACCGCGAGTTGAAATAGACTTCTCCCGTAGCAATATTCCAATCCCACAATCCCATCGCACTTCCTTCAAATGCCAGATAAAAACGTTCTTCGCTCACCCTTAGAGCTAATTCCGCTTGTTTGCGATCGGTGATATCCATGATGGTTCCAAACAGTTTAATTACTTCTCCTGTTTCGTTAAAAATAACTCCCGCCCTGGCTTCTGTATATCGGACTTGACCGTTGGAATGCAAAATGCGGAACTCTTTTTTGTGATCAATTCCTTCTGAGATAGCAAGTTTTAAAGTTCGCTCAAAACAATCTCTGTCTTCGGGATGATACATTTCTAAAAGTTCGAGATATGTCGGTTCAGACTGTGTGGGATCGAGACCAAAAATGCAGAATACTTCTTCTGACCAAGTAATTTTTTCGCTAAATATATCAAATTCCCAACTTCCAATATGGGCTATTTTCTGAGCTGCGGCCAAACTAGCTTCGCTCTTTTGAATTTGAATACGCTGCTGTTTATCTTGTTGTAAAAGATTCGATTGAGCCATCGCAATTCCCATTTGCGCCGCCACTGATGCAAACAATCTGATTTCATCTTGCGTCCAGTTTCGGGGACTATCGTACTGATGTAATGCGATGATTCCGTTCGCTTTTCCCTGGTAGGATGTGCGAATTGTAATCATCGATTTTAAATTAATTTTTTTGACCAAATACCTCATAGGCTCTAGCAGCGGTTCGGTTGAAACATCGTCAGAAACTACAGCTTTGTCTTGAGACAATACGAATTCAGCATGAGGATTGTTATAAATGGGAATTTCTACATTGAGAACCGATAGTGATTCTACTCCTAACTTTTTATATTCAGCAACACAAGGAATACAAGGAATGGGATCTCTTATGTAAGCATGAATTAAGCAGCAGTCGGCATTGAAAACTCTACCGATTTGAGCAGCGGCTGTCTGAAAAACTTGATCTGGGTTTAAGTTATAGCGAATTTCTAGAGTAATTGTTTCTAGCAAAAATCTTTGCTTGATCAGCCTTTCTAAAGAAGCTAAATCTTGTTTGCGTTCGAGTTCTGCTTGTTTGCGGCTGCTAATTTCAATCGCAGTTCCCAGGATTTTCCAAGGCTTACCATCCGTTGTTCTAGCAAACACAGTATCCCGGCTGAAAAACCAGCAATATTCACCATTTTTATGCTGTAGTCGATACTCTAATTCAAAAGTTTCGCCATCTTTTGCTTGCTCAATTTTTTCCATGTGTGCTAATAATGCAGGGAAATCATCAGGGTGGATTAATTTAGGAATTAATGCTCCTGGCATTTGCCGTATTTCTTCTAGCGTGTAACCGAGTTCGGTATAAATTTCGCGGTTGAGATAATTATTTCGCTGTTCTATCAAATCATAAACGTACAACAGATTAGGATTTGTTTTAATTATTGCTGACAGCCACCGCTGGCTTTCTCGCAGTTCTGCTTCTATCCGCTTGCGTTCTTCGATTTCTGCTTGGAGTTGCAAATTTTGTGCTAAAATTTGCTTAGAAAGCCGACTCAGAAGCAGTTGGTTTTCGATGCGAGCCACAACTTCTTCTAGCTGAAACGGTTTGGTAATGTAGTCTACTGCTCCCAGGGAAAAGGCTTTCACTTTATCGAAAACTTCATTTAATGCACTGATAAAAATAACAGGTATGTCTTTTGTTTGCTCGCAAGCTTTTAGCTTTTCACAGACGTGATAACCATCTATTCCAGGCATCATAATATCGAGCAATATCAAATCTGGAGGATTCTTTTTAGCAAATTTGAGAGCCAATTTGCCGTCTCGTGTGGGTCGCACTTTATACCCAAGTTTAGACAAAAGAATCGAAAAAAGATGCAACATTTCCGGGCTATCATCAACCAGCAAAATATTAGGCTGTACAACTGTGCTTTCTTCTGCGATTTTTTTAAATTTTGTCTTTTTCTTGTCAATTGTATTCATGACATACCTTCTAAGTATTACCTTTAATCAATTAAAAATTCCATCAGCTACACAACTATTTGTGCATTATTTTACTGATCGGAAAATTGGGTTTAAAACCCCGTCCGCGATGGTCGGAGTGATATCACATGGAAATGCTGAATATTTGTAAAAGTTGATTTTTGGGGCGGACTTGAACGGTGCAACTGTCCATGCACTTAGCATCCAGTCTATGGGTACATCTCAGTTTTGGAAATATATTCGTGGGGGGTTCTCGCATTTCGGCAGAAAATTTATTAGTGAGAACTAGAGATTTAGTGCCGGAATACTTCGCCCTGATTACTACAAAATTTTGCCTCTATAAAATTGAGATACACCCCAGTCTTTTGTTATTGCTAGAGGTAAATAAGAATTACACCTGTACGAGAACCGCTATCTATTTAGTAAGTATATCAGAAATATTGGCATTTTCAATCAAGTCACCACAGTCGATCGCGAAAATCTGCGATCGCTCTTCCCGAAAACTCATCCAGAGAAACCAGTCTGGAACAGGCAGGATGCCTGTTCCACCATAATCATTGGAAAAGTCTATTTTATGTTGGTATTCGCCTCTAGCTCACCGTAGGCTGCATACACGGCTTTCACATTATACCAATTCAGAAAAATCCGAGCTATTTCTAAGGCTAACTGCGAGTTGCCGCGATCGATCAGCCATTGTAAAAAAGGAGTCATCGTCCGCTCATTCAGCAGCCCGCCTACAGATAAAACTCCCCACAGGATCTGGTGCAGCCAAGTCATTTGAATCATTAACCGGACTTCCCAACTAGGGTGTTTTTGATAAAATAAAACTCCCATTCTGCCGCGCTGAATTTCTCGGTCAATCATGCCAGGAATCTGGTCTAAATTAAAAGGTGGATGCCAGTGATAACCGACAGCAGCAGGACATTTAATCAGTTTTAAACCTAATTTCTTTAGCCTGACTCCCAATTCTAAATCTTCCCATCCGTAAAGTTGAAAACGATTGTCAAACAGTCCAGCTTCAATCAACCAATGGCGGGCGATCCCCACGTTTCCTGTCGCGAAATAAGCTGCCGAAAAGTCGGTGATTTTGTAGGGTTCGGAAGTGGGATTCTCAAAATTGCAAGTATTAATGACACTTCCGTAAGTGAAAAACGCATCAGTATCTTTGTAACCTTGTATCAAAGCATCTGCGTGTGATTGCAGAAAATTTTCTGTTACCACCAAGTCGCTGTCAATGAAAATAATGGTATCGCCCTTGGCATCTTCAATGCCCAGATTTCTGGCTGCGGCTGGGCCTTGGTGAGATTGTGCGATCGATCGCACATGAGGCAACTCATCGGCATTTGCGATCAACCACTCCAGAGTCCCATCTGTCGATCCGTCATCAACTACAATCACCTCATAGTCTCTAACACTGTTACCAAAATGCTGGTTTTCCAGGGCCAGTAGACATTTTGCCAAAATAGGTATACGATTGTACGTCGGAATCACAACACTAAAAAACACGGCTTTTCCCCATCGCCACAGTTACCGTATCCCACGGTAGCAGATTTTTCGCGGTAATTATATCGAACAACAGTAAAATCTAAACAAAAAACAATATATAAATTTGTACGATTTCTGACAAGAATCGATCTCAATTAGGTGCATAATACAAAGTTGGTTAAATATCGCATCTTGCACTATTCTCCAGAACAGGCAAGACGCCTGTTCCACAAAAATTAAATTTTGTTGTGGGGTGGGCATCTTGCCCGCCTTAAAAAGCTTAGTGATCATGGTGTAAGATGCCCGTTAAATTCAGGATGTAAATAGCAATGAGTCGCGCTAAAAAAGTTGTCCTAGCATATTCCGGCGGAGTCGATACCTCCGTCTGTATTCCTTACCTCAAAAACGAGTGGGGTGTTGAAGAAGTAATCACTCTGGCTGCGGATTTG
>JAYTZD010000308.1:0-13665 GCA_043742065.1 Oscillatoriales bacterium | reverse complement strand
ATTCTCGGTTGGGCGGGTTTGCTCAGGGGTGTTCCTTGCGAAACTGCGATCGCGTCTACTGATGTGATTGCGATCGTCATCCAAACCGAAGACTTCCTCAGTGTACTGGAAAAACAGCCGACATTTGGAGAAGCCTTTCGCGAACACTGTTCCTTGAGCGAAGCATTTGAACTGTTGAGTCTCGAATTGCAACGTCAAGCCGACGCTACCTCCAACCTCAAGGAAATCACCCTCCAAGCTTGGCAAGACGCGAAAGTTGTCAATCTGCCAAATGGTAACAAAAAAAGTCAAGAGCTGGCAAAAGAGTTAGAAGGCGATCGAATTTGGCTCGTCAGCAGTGGCGTTTTGGGCGACTTTCCGACCGGTAGTCGCTTGAATATCGACAGCGAAGCCAAATCCTTAAAAGTAGAAGGCCGCATGGGCGCTCGCTTGGTAGGCTTCCGGGAACCCCCAGAACCACCACCAGAAACAGCAGTAGACCCCCTCAATGGCTCGATAATTGAAGGAATAGAAGATTTAGGCAAAAAGCGACGCATCTTCTTTGACGATGTAGAAATCGCCCCACCAACTCCCCCTAATCCTCTATCCGACCAACAAAAGGATACTAAATACCCAGTTTTCCGTGGCAAAGGGCAGATAGATGGCCCGCTAGCTTGCTTCCAGATGTTGAGCAAGTATTTCGGCATCAAATTTCGTCGAGATATCATCCGCAAAGTTCTCGAAAATCAGCTAAAAACTGCTGGTTCTGTTAGTATGCAGGCCTGTGGTGCGATCGCGCAAAGCATCGGTCTCACACCCCAATTAGCCCAAGTACCAGCAGACGCCATCAACCGCATCAAAGCCCCGGTAATGATTAGATGGAAAGACACCTTTGCGATCGTTTACAGCATTACCGAACAGGAATTGGTGCTAGTCAGCCCCGAAGAAGGGCTGATGCGGAAGCGCGCACCTCAGTTTAAAGAAATCTGGGGAGAATCAGGAGAAGTCCTGCTGCTACAAGCCCCCCAAGTTGCACAAAAAGAACAGTTCAGCTTCTGGTGGTTCGTGCCGGCGCTGATGGAACACAAAACAGTATTTATTGAAGTATTGTTCGCCTCCTTTTTCGTGCAGCTATTCGGTCTGGCCAACCCATTAATCAGCCAAGTAATTATCGACAAAGTATTAGGTCAGCGCAGCATTGACACCTTGGATGTTTTGGGAGCCTTTCTATTAGGTGTTGCCCTATTTGAAGGACTGCTCAACGGTTTGCGTACCTTCCTATTTATAGACACTTCCAACCGCATCGATGTCAAATTAAGTGCAGAAGTCATCGACCACTTACTCCGGCTTCCCCAAAACTACTTTGACAATCGGCGCGTCGGAGATTTGGTCTACAAATTCAGCATGATGGGCCAGATTCGGGAATTTATGACAGGTACAGCCCTGACAGTAGTTCTCGATGCAGTATTTTCGGTGGTTTACGTCGCCGTCATGCTGTCCTACAGCGTGCAGTTAACGGCAGTATCTTTGGCAGTTGTACCGGTACTAGCCCTGATGATTGTGCTGATCAATCCCCTGGTCTTGCGCCTGATCAAACAGAGAAATATGCGTTTTTCTGACTCTCAATCTTATTTAGTTGAAGTAGTCAGCGGGATTCAAACTGTTAAAGCTCAAAATATTGAATTGAAATCCCGCTGGGAGTGGTCTAGCCGCTATGCTAAATACATTACAGCCAGTTTTAAAACTATTATTACGGGGACTACAGCCGGGACAATTAGTGCCTTTCTCAACCAAGTCGGTAACTTAGCTCAGTTGTGGGTAGGAGCTTATTTGGTACTGAAAAATGACATGACTTTGGGTCAGTTGATTGCTTTCCGAATTATTTCGGGGAACGTGACTGGTTCGCTGCTGAGGTTTGTCAGTGTGTGGCAGAGTTTCCAAGAAGTGTCAATGTCCATCGATATGCTTAAGGATATCGTCGATACGCCCACGGAAACCAGCGATGAAGACCGTAGCAATATCCCGATGCCGGCAATTCAAGGCCAAGTGACATATGAGGAGGTTTCGTTTAGATTTCTGGAGAGTGGAGCGCTGCAATTGGCTAATGTGAATTTAGAATTTGCCGCTGGTAGTTTTGTGGGAATTGTGGGGGGAAGTGGTTCCGGTAAAAGTACCGCAATGAAGTTGTTGCAGCGTCTATATCCACCACTTTCAGGTCGGATTTTCGTTGATGGATATGACATTGCCAAGGTGGAATTATATTCCCTCCGCAGTCAACTTGGGGTGGTACTGCAAGATACTTTGCTGTTTAACTGTACGGTGCAGGAAAATATTGCTCTGAGCAATCCAGATGCGAGTACGGATGAGATTGTCCGAGCTGCAAAACTAGCAGTAGCTCACGATTTTATTATGAGCTTGCCTGCTGGCTATAATACGGTGGTGGGAGAACGGGGATCTTCGCTTTCTGGGGGTCAAAAGCAGCGAATTGCGATCGCGCGAACAATTCTCCAAAACCCCAAACTCCTGATTTTGGACGAAGCTACCAGCGCCCTGGACTACCATTCGGAGCGCCAAGTTTGCAATAACTTAGCCGAAGCTTTCGCCGGTCGCACGGTGTTTTTCATCACTCACCGTCTGACTACCATCCAAAATGCTGATGTGATTATTATGATGGATCAAGGTGCTGTAGTCGAGCAGGGAACTCATAAAGAATTAATGGGTCTTAAAGGTCGTTACTATTGCCTCTTCCAACAACAAGAGGCATCGAATACCTAATCTTGGGAATGGGGCATCGGGCATCGGGCATCGGGCATCGGGCATCGGGCATCGGGCATCGGTAATAGTTAGTGGTTAGCCGTCACTTGTTAATAGTTTTTATAATAACGAATGCCCAATGCCCAATACCCAATGCCCAAATAAAACTAACAAATAACAACTAACAAATAACCACTAAACATATGGCAATGAAATCGATCATACTTTCGGAACAACCAGTCATTCTCGAAAAACCAGCGATTTGGTCGCGCTTGTTTTTGTGGATGATTATGTTGATGACCACTTCCGCTGTGGTTTGGGCGTATTTTGCCAGCATCGAACAAGCTGTCCCCGCAGTCGGTCAATTGGAACTAAAAGATGGTGCTAGAGACATCCAAGCGCCTGCTACGGGTGCGGTGGTGAGGGTTCATGTCGAAAATGGCGATCGGGTAGAAAAAAACCAGCCCTTGCTCACATTTAACCCCGTTGCATCCAGTGCCGATTTTACATCTATCAAGAAAACCAAAGAGGCCCTGGAAAAGGAAAACAAATTTTACGAAGATGTTGTTAGTGGCAGAATACAAGGCCCGATTCCTTCAAACCTAGAATCAACTATCAAGGACAGACAGAGCCTGACAGCACAAAATAAAGTCTTACAAGCTTTGATTGATGAACTGTACCTTAATCGGGGACCTAGCGGAAATTTTGATGATGATCAAAAAGGGCTTTATGTCAATTACAAATCAGAATTTGAGTCTCGCGTAGCCGCAGCCCAAGGGCAAGTTCAGGAGTTGGAAAAACAACTCAATCAAGCCCAGGATGCTGAGAAAGCTGCGGCGGCTCAAATGACAGTAGCCCAGCAGCAATTCGTTTTTGCTCAGAACCAATTAGTTTATTCTCAGAGACAGTTAGATTCTTCCCAAGAGCAAATAAAATCTGCCGTGGCTCAAAAACAATTGGCTGACGAACAGTTAGGAAAGTCCCAACAGGTGTTGAAGTCAAATCAAGGTATTTTGGGCAGACTGGGCCCGTTGGAGAAGGACGGAGCGATCGCAAAATTGCAAGTAGAACGTCAAGAACAAGACGTTTTCCGAGGTCAAAGCGAAGTTCTCAAACAGCAAGATCAAATCAAACAGCGCGAAGGTGAAATCAACTCTCGTAAAGGTGAAATCAACTCTCGTAAAGGTGAGATGAATACACGCCAAGGCGAAATGAATGCGCGCCAAGGTGATATTCAAAAAATCACGGCTGAAATACAACGCCAGCAAGGAGAACAAGGGCGGATTGACGAGTCGATTAAACGCGCCCAAGAACAGTTGAAAAACACTAAGGATGCCTGGGGAAAAGAACTTTATAGTAAAATCGCTGAAAACCAGAAACAAATTGCTAGCAGCGATTCTCAACTCAGTCGTTTCAAGGTAGAAAACCTGAAAAAGCTATCAGAAATCAATGGTCAACTCGCAAAGGCTGAACAAACCCGCGACACTCAAGTGCTGAAGTCCCCGGTATCCGGTGTCATCTTCGATTTGAAACCTTCTACGAAGGAGAATGCTAAGTTGGATATCGCGAAAGATCCCATATGTCAATCCCTAATTAAATCAGTGCTGAAGCCAGGGGAACCGCGTCCCGCACGCTGCGAAGAAGCTTATTATGAAGCGCAGCAAACCGAGAAACTGCTTAAGGTTTTGGACGACGAAAATGGTTTGGAAGCAATTGTTTATCTTGAAAACAGCAACGTGGCTCTCGTATTGGATGCTTTGAGACAGAAGCGGGATAAGTTGGAGAAGTATCACGGCAAACAATTGGATGGAGAAAAGATTGACTGCGAAGTCGGCAAAAGTTGTGTCTGTCCTGAGAAGGAAGTTAACAGGGAGAAACTGGGTTTGACCAAATACCAATGCGTACCTGTGGAAGTGAATGTAGAAGCTTTCCCAGCGATGGAGTTTGGTACTGCTGAAGGTGAAGTGAAAGAAATTAGTAGCGATGCTATAGCCCCAACTGAACTGCGGAAATACTACGCTTTTAAAACCAAAATTAAGCTGAAGAATCAAAAGTTTGTTTTGAATAAGGGCAAGCCTAATCAAGTGGAAGTTAATTTGCAGTCGGGAATGGGAATTAGTTCTAATATCAATATCGGTAAGCGGACTGTTTTGCAGATGTTTGTCAACCGCTTTACTGGGAAAATGGATACCTTTAAGAGTGTTAAATAGTTGACTGTTGACTGTTGACTGTTGACGGTTGACTGTTGACGGTTGACTGTTGACTGTTGACTGTTGATTGTCGGTCGAAAAGCTGATGACTCAATTTTACAATTCCGATGCTACCGGATTTGATATTAATGAATAATGAAAAAAATCATATTATTTACTCTATATCTAATTCCTGTTGTTTTATTAATCGGATTTGTCGCAAATTTTAGTGTTAACGTTCCCATCGATGACGAGTGGAGGTTGGCGAGTCTTTTTGACAAAATAGCCACGGCAAATGTAACTTTTAACGATTTTTGGGCTTTGCACAGCAACCACCGGATAGTGTTCCCAAAACTGATTATTGCGGCTCTAGCTTTTGTGTCCCAATGGAATATTAATTATCCATTGTGTCTCAGCATAGCTTTGGCTGTCATAACTTTTTGGGCTATCTACAAGTTATCCTCAATGCAAGTTAAGAATGTCGGCGATGATTTGTGGCATTTAGCTAACATTTTAACTTGTGTGTTGCTATTTTCTCTGGTTCAGCATGAAAACTGGCTGTGGGGATTTCAACTGGCTTGGTTTTTAGTCAATTTGTGTTTTGTAGCTGCGATTTATTGTCTGAGTTTACAAAAAAAATTATTGCCTAATATTCAAATATCGATTGCGGCTGGATTCTGCTTTATTGCTAGTTTTTCCCTGGCGCAAGGTTTACTTTCTTGGTTAGCCGCAATTCCGGCTGTGGTGGCTTTAGAAGGAAATGTGGCACAGAAAAGAAAAAAACTTATTGTCTGGGTGTTGCTGTTTGTGGCAACTTGTGCTATTTACTCAATTGATTATCATCCTAGTCGGAAAACAAGTATTATTTTATTATTGAATAAGCCCCTCGTGGTAATTGATTATTTTTTGAGTTTGTTGGGTTCACCAATTGTGCGTTTACCCGGTATTTCGGCATTAGTTGGATTGCTGATATTTGCAAGTTTCTTATTTTTGGTGTTCCACTTTGGGAGAGGATTTAGTAAAAATCACGAGGCTTTACCTTGGTTGTGTATAGGTTTGTTTGCGATTTTATCGGCTCTGGTTATTACGCTTGGGAGGGCGCAGTTTGGCGCAATCCAGGCCATCGAATCATCGCGATATACGACTAATTCGATTTTGTTGCTAGTTGCTTTGGTTCAGCTTGGGCAATTGTTTGTCCAAGGTAATATTGCTACCGTAAATCGCAAATACAAACTTGTTTATAGGGTGTTTGCTGGCGTGTTGATTGGGATAATTATTGTTAACTCTCAACAGGCGATCGCGCAAACTGCATCAGCACTTTCTTACAAACAAGGTGGCAAAGATTGTTTGGAGTTAATTAACTATTTGGAACCGTCAGATTTTTTCAAAGATTCACCAGAAAGTTGTTTGAGAGTGCTGAGCAAAAAAACTTGGCTGGTTAGGGAAGGAGCGCTAATTCTTGATAAAATAGGTTGGCGAAAGTTGGTGAAAGATGTTGAGTTTATGGCTAATCCTGGGGAAGTTTATGGTTATTTTGACAAACCTCAAAGTGGTGATAAATCCTTGACGCTCAAAAAAGATACTGTAATTAAAGCTACAGGATGGGCTGTTTTGCCAGAAACTTTGCAACAGCCAAATATTGTGTTGCTATCTGTCGGGGATAAACCATCTTTTTTTGCTAATGCTTATGTGAATTTAGACAGCCCTGATATTGCTAAGACTTTGAAGTCTCAGGTTTACAGCAATGGGAGGTGGGCGATTGATTTGTCGGTGCATGATTTGCCGATCGCCCAAACGGAAATTAAAGCTTGGGTGTATAATCCTGTGGACAACCAATTTCTCAGGTTGCGCGGTGGCGCTAGGGTAACAGTGGAGGATGAGGAGTGAAAATTTCTGTGATTATACCAGCTCACAACGAAGAGGGCTGTTTGGAAGGGACTGTGCGTGCGATCGCCCATACGCTCGATTTAGAAGCCATTGAGCACGAAATTTTGATTGTGAATGACAATAGTGTCGATCGCACTCTGGATATTTGTCAAGAATTATCAGAGACTTTTCCCACAGTGAGATACATCAACAATCAACCTCCCAACGGTTTCGGATTTGCCGTGCGCCGGGGATTGGCAGAATTTGACGGCGATGCTGTCGCTATCGTGATGGCGGATGCTTCCGATGATCCGATGGATTTGGTAGCAGGATATCGCCAGTTACAAGCAGGATATGATTGCGTTTTTGGTTCCCGATTTATCAAAGGCGGTTTTGTAGTTGACTATCCCATTCACAAGCTAGCAATTAATCGCTTGGCAAATTGGTTTGTCAAAAGTATTTTTGGTTTGCGCTACAACGATGTCACCAATGCTTTTAAGATTTATCGCAAAGAAGTGATTGATGGAGTGCAGCCGATTTTGAGCCATCACTTTAATTTAACTGTCGAACTTCCCCTAAAAGCAATTGTTAGGGGTTTTTCCTATGATGTGATTCCTCTGAGATGGTACAATCGGACTGCTGGTATTTCCAAGCTAAAGATTAAAGAGATGGGAAGTCGGTATTTGTTTATTGTTTTGTATGTCTGGCTGGAAAAACATCTGTCTCGCGGCGACTATCACCGCAGTGAAATAAGGACAAAAATCCTGACTACCAACGAAATTTTATAAAGCGAATGGTTGAAAGAATCTTGATTGTTGGCGGTGCGGGTTTCATTGGCAGTTGTTTAGCAATTGGCCTCAAGAAACTTCACCCAGAATTGCAGATTATTTGTTTGGATAACCTGCGCCGCCGGGGCTCGGAATTGAATTTACCTCGGCTTAAAAGTTCCGGGATTCAGTTTGTGTATGGGGATATTCGCACAGCGGCAGATTTAGATCCCGTGGCGCTGAATGTTGACTGCATTATCGATTGTGCTGCGGAACCTTCTGTGCTGGCGGGTTTTAGTTCGCCTCAATACGTTTTGCAGACGAATTTACTGGGCACTGTGAATATTTTGGAGTTGGCGAGACAAACGGGAGCGAGTTTGTTGTTTTTGTCTACGAGTCGAGTTTACCCGATCGCCTCTGTCAAGTCTATCAGATTATTGGAGTTGGAGTCAAGATTTGCGATCGCACCCAATCAAACAATACCTGGAATATCAGAATTAGGCATTTCTGAAGACTTCCCTCTCAAAGGAGCTCGCTCACTTTACGGAGCAACTAAATTAGCTTCGGAATTGCTGATTGAGGAATACAGAGCCGCTTATAATGTCCCAGCAATTATCAACCGTTGCGGGTTAATTACCGGTGCTTGGCAAATGGGTAAAGTGGATCAGGGAGTTTGCGGTTTGTGGGTGGCGGCGCACTATTTTCAAAAGTCATTAAATTATATCGGTTTTGGTGGTAGTGGCAAACAAGTTAGGGATTTACTACACGTTGAAGATTTGTTGAGATTGATTGACTATCAGTTAGAAAACTTTGCCAAATTTGACGGTGAAGTATTTAATGTAGGTGGCGGTTTGAGCAACAGTCTTTCTTTAGTTGAAACAACTGATTTATGCCAAAAGATTGTCGGTAAATCGATTCCAATTCATCCGGTTTTAGAGGAGCGTGCGGGGGATATTCCGATTTTTATTACTGATTCTTCTAGGGTGATGGAGCGCACTGGATGGAAACCTCTGATTGGCCCGGAAGCTGCTTTGCAAGATATTTATGATTGGATTGCTGCTAATGAGATTGTGTTGAGTTCGATATTATAGGGAATTATCTCGTTTCCCTGGCTCTGCCTGGACTATTGAGCTAATATGGTGCTTATTCAACCAGAGTTGGTATAATTTGTATATAAAACTATAACTCAGATACAGTGAGGTAAATATGGCTTTTAGCAATTATAAAACGATTGGTGCGGCAATCAAAGAATTTCAGATTACCTACACCGAAGCTAATTTTATTGTAGAAACAGCTTTCAATGTGTCTGACTACTTCCGCGAAGACTTGCAAATCATGATGACGGAGGGAGTCGTGGATAACTCAGAATTTGCTGTTTGCGAAAACTTGATTTATCCTGTGCTGAAAGAAGTTTGGAAGTGCTATCGCAGTAAATTTGTTTTGTGGAGTCATGAGGCTCTTAACTATGATACTAAATTGTCAGGTTTTCCTGAGTATATCTTGGCAAAACGTTCTCCTCTGGGCAAAGTTGTGTTTGACAAACCGTATTTGCTTGTAGTTGAAGCCAAGCAAGATAAATTTGAAGAAGGCTGGGCTCAGTGCATAGCAGAAATGATTGCCGCACAGCGACTTAATGATGAATTACAGGTGATCATTTTGGGTATAGTTTCCAATGGCAAAACTTGGCAACTTGGCAAGCTAGAAGGGCAGATTTTTACGAAAAACATTAATCCTTACACTATCTATGAGCTCGACAAGCTTTTTGGTGCTGTCAATTACATCTTTCAACAGTGTGAGTCGCAGCTAAATCAAATCGCAATTAATTGTACAGCTAGTTGAGTAAATCCTCTAGTCATTTTGATCGGTTTCGTAGGGTAATTCAAAGTATGAACGAAAGGTATATTCTCGACCTTCATCTAAGATTTTTTGCTTGGTCATAGTGTTTGAAACTGAACGCGATAAATCCGGTTATTCCCCTCTTCAGTAAATAGCAAACTCCCATCAGGTAATACTAACAAACCAACCGGCCTTCCCCAAGTTTTCGGCCCAGACGGATCAGTCAGAAAACCAGTTAGAAAATCCTCATAATAACCTTCGGGACGGAATTTCGCATTGAAAGGTACAAACACGATTTTGTAACCTGTTCCAGCGTTGCGGTTCCAACTGCCACGAAATGCCACAAATGCTCCATTGTGATATTTCTTAGGAAAGGTTTTTCCGTCGTAAAACTGAAGTCCTAAAGCTGCTGAATGTGACTGAAACAGTACATCCGGCATCAATGTTTTAGCCGCTAAATCAGGGCGCACGCTGCTGCCATTTTGGACGTGACGTGGGTCGAGCAGATTCGGCTTCAAATAAGTATAAGGCCAGCCATAAAACTGACCTTGACGAATTCTGGTCAAGTAATCCGGGACTAAATCATCTCCCAAACCATCACGTTCGTTGACTGTGGTGTAAAGTTGCCCGCTTTTTGGGTGAAAATCTAATCCTACGGGATTACGCAAGCCGGAAGCAAAAGTTTGCTGATTTTTGCCATCCAAATTCATTACCTGCACAGATGCTCTTGGTAGCGGTTCAACATCGGCGTTGGACTGGGAACCAACTGATACATAAAGTTTCTGATTGTCCGGCGACATCACAACATTCCGTGTCCAATGTTGGTTGTAGCCACCCCCTGGCAAATCGACTATTTTTTGACCTGTTCCTGTAAGTTTTTGCTGCCCATTTGTGTAGGGAAATCTGCGAACTTCCGCAGTATTTCCCAGGAAAAAATAGCCTTGACCAAATGCCATACCAAAGGGAATATTTAACCCGTTTTCCGAGGTGGCAAAAGTCTGGCGAATTTCAGCAACTCCGTCGCCATTGGCATCCCGGAGCAGCCTAATCCGATTCTGTCGCGTTTCTGTGACTAAAACATCGCCTGTAGGTGTCAAGGCTAGCCAGCGGGGAGCATCGAGATTATCTGCGAAAACGTTGACTACAAAGCCCGCAGGGACTCGCAGAATAGGCGATTGAGGTGGGGGTATGACTTGAGGAGGTTTTGAGGCGCTGTCGGTAGCAAAGGGTTGAGGTAAGTTTCCCGCGTTGATGCGGATGGGCTGTGGCGTCAGTGGCTTGGTGGGGATTATCTGACTGGTTGGAGAATTGGTGTTTGCTTGGGAGGGAATCTGGGATAGGGGGCTGGCTTCGGGACTCCCAGGGGCTTGAGCGTCTGTGGCTCGATCGCACGTAGTCACAGACAGCAGTAGAATCAGCAGTAAGAAACGCAGTTTGTACATAGCAATTTCTCAATCATTGGTCTAATTAAAAAGCAAAGCCACCGCGCTAGTCGGTGACTTCATTCTATCTAGAAAACTAACTCTACCAAAGTCCTCTCACAGGACGTGGCTGGACACGAGGAGCCGGCGCGGGTATGGGACGAGGAGTTTGCGGTTGGACGCGGGGAGCCACTGGACGAGGGGTAATCGGTTCTGGGGCTTGGGGTGCTTCTACGCGGGGAGCTGCGGGGCTAGCAACAGGTGACGCGATCACTTTATACTTGGGAAGCACCATGATATTTTCGACCTGAGAGCCTCGGTAAGTGGCTTTGACTTTCATTCCCGGTACTAGGGCGGTGATTTTCAGGACGCATTTTTGAATCCTGAGAGTCCTGTATCGCTCATTGTCTGGGCGAATGGTGATGATGTCGCCGACAATACTTTTGACAATACCCGTGATGCTTTCTGTGTTGGCTGTTGAAGTGCTCTGGGTTTGGGCGATGAGAGTTGCAGGGTTAGCCATCGTTGGAGACACTGACAATGCTGAAACTAGCACGGACAGGGTGGCACTGGTCAATAATTTGATGTTCTGAAGACGCATTGAAACCTCACATTAACTGCTATTCAGGGTTGGGTTTGCTTTCGCTATGCGAAATTCCCAACCTTTAGACTTAATATAGTTTAATGCCCGGAGTCGGATATTTTTGATAATTTCAAAAAAGATTGTGGAACAGGTTTGTGAAGACTAATTTTTAGCTGGGAAGTTCCCTTAACCAAATATTGGGTTCTATAATTTCATTTTGGCCTGTAGCATATAGTCCGGCATCTGCTGGTGTTGCTATGATATATTGATTTTTAGCGATCGACTATTGTAGTTTTTATGCACCACCGTTTTCTTAACAGCAAATCTTTGTTGGGCAAGTTAATTCTGTTGAGTTTGAGTGCAGCCGCCCTTGCTGTAGCCGAACCTATGGCTAATTTCAATCATAGTGCGATCGCAGCGCAGTCAGTCACATCCGATCCAAAGTTGCCGAATCTCGGAGCACCAGAATTGCCGCCCTTGGGAGAACCATCTCGGTATATTCCGCAACCTGCGGTAACTCCGATTGAGGAAGTGCGTTTAGTGCTGAAATTGCGGGAGCGCCGCGTCTATGTTTACCGACAAAATAAGGTACAAGCCAGTTTCCAGGTGGCTGTGGGAAAAGGCGGCTGGGAAACTCCTACAGGCAATTTTAAAATTACACACATGATCAAAGATCCAGTTTGGGAACATCCTTGGACAGGAGAACTTATTCCCGCAGGGGCCGACAATCCTTTGGGGAGTAGGTGGATCGGGTTTTGGACGGATGGTAAGAATGTGATTGGTTTTCATGGTACTCCGAATCCAGAGTCGATCGGGCGGGCGGCTTCTCATGGTTGTGTGAGAATGTTTGATAAGGACGCCCAGACTTTGTTTGAGAAGGTAGAAGTGGGAACTCCGGTGATTGTTGAACCTTAGTTGTGATCGAGTAAAAAAACATCAATTCCCGGCGATTGAAATCGCGACTACACAAACATCAATTCCCGGCGATTGAAATCGCGGCTACACAAACAAAGTCCGCCTGCGCGGACTAAAGAGAATAAACATTTTATTTCTTAGTCTGCGGAGGCAGACTTCGTTTCTGTAGTAGCGGTTTCAACCGCCGAGTTTCAACCGCCGAGTAATTTTGATATCAAATAGATTGTTGATATTTTTCCAACAATTCTGGGATATAATCATAGCCATCAACACCGATCGCCGGAATGATACTTCCTCGACTCTTAGCCAAAGACTCCTTGAAAGCCTCAGCCCCCATTTGTCCCCGCAGAATAGTCAATAAACCAGCCGATTGACGCCACTCCATCGCCCCAATTTGCTCTAAAGTATACATCCCCAAACTGCCAGCAAATATCGCTTTTTCTAGCTGATTCATGCTATAATAAGCTTGAGCTAAATAAGCCAAATTCAGACCTTGCAAATATAAGTCCCCGGAGAATTGGGCCGCTTGCCAACCTTTGACCAAATATTCGATCGCACTTTCGGAATTTTTCAAGGCAATTTTAGCAATTCCCAGACTGCTGGAACAAAAAGCTTGACTTTGCCTATCTCCCAACCTTTCCGACAGCAACAAACCTTGCTCCAAATAGCCGATCGCACTTTCATACACCTCCGGTTCCACATCCTCCAACTGCCGTGCTTGAAACACCTCGCTATAACCCAAATTAGCCAGCGCATTCGCCTCACCTTGCCGCTCACCCGCTTGTCGTGCCATAATTAAAGCCCGCTGACTATAATTAATCGCTTCCTGATAGTTTTTCTGAGAAACATAGTTACGACTGATGTGATTTAGATTGGCAACTTCGCAGGCTTTGTCATCTTCCAGACGGGCAATTTCCAGCGCTTCTTTGTGCAGTAAGATCGATCGCTCATAAGCACCCACAGCCCGCATCGAATAACCCAAAAGCGTCAGAATTCGAGCCTTAGCTTGAGTCCCTTCCACCCGTCGCAGCGGTTCATCTAAATACTCCAAAGTATGCCGCAGAGATTTGCCATCAAAGGAGGCAAAAATCCCGCCGTAAAGCGGAAAGTATTCTCGCTGAGAAAAAGCCCGCAAAATTTGCAACGTTACTTGAAAACAAGCATTTGCCAACTGTTCGCCGCTTTTGGTAGAATTGTTAAATCCGCTGGCTAACTGACTCCAAATTACCGAAAAAGTAATGTAAGTAGAAATTGAAGCTTTGGTTGACACTTTGGAATCGTAAACTTGCTTGTCAAACCATGTCGCCAATGCCCGCTGCAAACACTGCAAAATAATCGCTAATTCCACCAAAGCG
>JAYTZD010000307.1:0-31280 GCA_043742065.1 Oscillatoriales bacterium | reverse complement strand
GCGATAAAAATAGGGCGCATACGACTCGCAAAGCTGTGAAAATTGCACCTCCGATCACCTTTTGCCAGTCCGACAAACTCAGCACTCGCAGCAACAGCACCGCTTCCCAAGTTCCCCAAAGCACAATGACGGCAAACCCGCTGACAAATATCCAATTAATCCAATTTCCGATGCGACTTTTTTGTTTGGGATTTCTTGGTAAATTAACAGGTATAAAAGCTCTTACTAAAACCCGATCGAAACTATCTCTCATCGGTGAAATCCGCGACTTTAAGACCCGCAATGTCGCCGATCGCCTGAAAAAATCCAAGACATTGGACTGAGGTACATTAGAAGACTCTACGGCTTGATATTTGAACTTTTCTGCCCAAGCAATCAAAGGCTGCCATACAAAAAAATCAATCGCTATAATCACACCAATTAAGACTCCTAAACCCCAGCCGATCGCACCAAAATTGCCTTCATTAGCCGCCTTACCCAAATAGGAACCTAGTCCCGGCAACTGAAAGTTTTTGTCTCCCAAAGTAAAAGACTCGATTGCAATCAAAAAGAACCAACCGCCAGCCACTGACATGACGCTATTCCACACCAGTCCGATCGCACCAGCGGGCAATTCTAGAGTCCAAAACTGTTGCCAAGCATTAAGTCGATAAACTTGAGCAGCTTCCTTCAATTCTTGGGGAATGCCGGACAGTGACTGATAGAAACTAAAGGTCAGATTCCAAGTCATTCCTGTAAATATCAGGATGATTGATGCTATTTCTACGCCGATTTTTTGACCTGGAAATAAAGTAACTAGCGCTAAAACAACTCCAGGCAAAAAAGATAAAACCGGAATTGATTGTAAAATATCTAATAACGGGATTAAAATTTTAGCAGCTAGGGGAGAACGGTAAGCAGAATAAGCATAAACTAGGGTGAAAAGTAGAGATAAAAAATAAGCTATTGCCATCCGCAAAAGAGTCTGGGCGGTATATATTGGCAATACACTTAGCGTCGTCTCAATTTGGTAAGTGGGATTATAGTTACCAGTGAATTGAGATGCTGTTTGGACAATTACCAAAATTAGAGAGAAAATTGCTAGAATTAGTAAGCCATCTTGCCAAGTCCAAGTTGACCTTTCTAGAGTTCTATTGGCAGGTGTTAGAGGTCTTGTCATAAGAATAGGGAATGGGGAATTGGGCATCCGACAATTTTAGATTGAAGAATTGAAGAATTGAAGAATTGATTGGTAATTTTAATCGAAAATCCAAAATCGGCAATCCAAAATCGGATGACTACTGACTAATGACTTCCGATTCTAAGAACATTTCACCACCCGGTTCATCATAACTATACAACTCTGCATAGCGCCCCCAATCAATAGCAGTTTTCAATTGCCGCATTGCTTCTTGGGGGCTAAAGTGAGCTTCCAAAATATCCAGAATCAATTCTTCAGAAATGCGGTGATTGCGCTTGGACTGAAGCATTCGAGAAATCTGCTGTACTAGCCGAATATTGCCAAGAATTTGAGTACGAACAACTTGTTTGCGCTGATCTATTCCACCAGCAATGAACTGAAGACCAACAGTAGTGAGGAGGAGGTCGCCTTCTTGAATTGCCAGAAAATCCATTAATTTGGCGGCTTCAACGATCGGCAAAATGTCATCAACCTCTAACATTAATTCCTGACCAAGCCGATAGAGGTCTTTCTCCTTGCGGTCTTCTAATAGTTCTAAAAGACCTGCAACGGCACCAATTCGCACTTGTGGTAGGGATTGGTATTTAGCACTTTGAGCTGGTTGAGTTTGAGATAAAGTAGCAGCAGGTGGTGGCACTGTTTCGCAACTCAAATCGGGATTGGTAAGAATTTTGTAAACTTGGTCTACGATGGCTTGGAATTGCGGAGTTTTGCGATCGCGATAATGAGGCAAAGTCACCGTCATTTCGGCGCGAATTCGTCCCGGATTGCGACCCAAAACTACAATGCGATCCGCTAAAATTACTGCTTCCTCAATCCCGTGAGTCACGATTAACACAGCTTTCGTCGGAATCTTCTTTTCCAGCCACAAATCTAACAATTCAAACCGCAAGTTTTCTGCTGTTAGTACATCTAAAGCAGAAAATGGTTCATCCATGCAGAGCAATTCTGGTTCCACCGCCAAAGCTCTAGCAAATCCAACCCGCTGTCGCATTCCGCCAGAAAGTTCTTTCGGATAAGCATTTTCAAATCCGTCTAAACCGATAATATCGATCATTCGTAAAGCTTTTTGTCGGCGTGGTTCGGGCAATTCTCCTTTAGCTTTTAAGCCTAATTCTACATTTTCTAGTACCGTCAGCCAGGGATAAAGCGCAAAGTTTTGAAATACAATTGCCACTCCAGGATTTAAGCCAACCAAAGGACGATTGTGGTAAATAACTTGACCGTTGCTGGGTGGGATAAGTCCGGCAATCATCCGCATTAATGTTGATTTCCCAGAACCTGATGGGCCGAGAAGGGCTACTATTTCACCCGATCGCAATTCTAAATCAATTGGCTCTAAAATAGAGATTTTTTGACCATTGGGCTGCTGGTAAACCTTGCTAACGCCTTCTAAGGTAATGAGGCTTTCTGTTGCTATTTTAGTTGCCACAACTAAACCTCCTCTGTTTTGTTTAAATTAGTCAGTTGTCAGTTGTCGGTTCTCTGTTGTCAAAATTCTCGAAAAATGACAATAGATATTTGTCCACAGTCATCAATCCACGCTGGGGAGTTTCACAATTTATTATTGGGTTCCCATACCTATACCCCATAATGTCATTTTTAGCAAGACTTGTTTATCTATTTGCCAATTTGCGCTAAAATGATGCCTAGCTGAACGGCAATGACTCCTAGTATGGCACTGCCAGCCCAGTAAAAAGTTGCCACGCTGTAAGCTCGATCGCGCCACAAGGCATTTGTCTCTAAACCGTAAGTAGAAAAAGTCGTATAAGCTCCCAGGAAGCCAGTTGTTACCATTAACCGAACTTCTAGAGGAATAATCATAACCCGTTCCGATACTAGGGTAATAAAAAATCCCATAGCAAAGCAACCAGTAATGTTAATAAAAAAAGTTGCGTAGGGAAAAGCAGTGCTAAAACGGCTAGCAAACCATAATGTGATATAATAGCGGGTCAAAGCGCCGGCAACTGCACCGAAACTAATGGCGATCGGAAGTCGGCAATTGGGATCTTGTAGCATAAAATCAAATAGTTGTTGACTGTTGACAAATCACAAATTACAAATTACAAATAATATCAAATTTGGTGGCATCAGAATTAATTCGAGCCGAAATCAGGAGACGGCAGTGCCGTTTCCCTACAATTAATCTGGTGATAGTAGGGAAACGGCAATGCCGTGTCCTCCGTTGCTACAATGTAAACAAGCGATCGCCAAAATAGATTTGGGCGCTACACACACAAAATCTGCCTAAAGACTGTGGACTTTTTTCAAAACGTTTGCTAATCAGGAGATAATTCACATGACAGATCCAAATATGACCGAAGAAACAATTATAGATGTAACTCCCGAAACGACTGCGATCGTCAAAAAGGAGATGCCCGATGCGACTGATGAGGCGATCGCCGAAACAGCCGTATTATTTGAAGCAATCAAAAAACGCGCAGCAGCAGAGGTACAAGCAGCGGGCGATCTCACCCGTGAGGCTTACTTAAAAGCTGTGCAGAAAGCGCAGTTAGCCCTCGCGAAAAATAAGACTATCGCCAAAGAAAGAATGACAGATGCAGTGGGGCTAATTCAAAAGGAAGCTGAGAAAAATTGGCTGGTGGTTGATGCGATTAAAACTCGCGCGCAATCACAGGTGCAAGATGCTGGTGAAGTCAGTCGCGAAGCTTATTTGAAAGCGGTTCGCCAAGCGCGAGAAGCAGTAGAACAAAATAAGTTTATCGAACGCGATCGCATCGATCAAGCTGTTGACCAAATTCACAAGGAAACAGAAAAAAATTGGCACGTTGTGGTTGGGGAAATTGAGTCGATCGGCACTCGCTTGACAGAAACCGCTAAGTCTGCATGGAATGCACTAACGGCGTTTTTTGACAAGAAGCATTAAACTCACATATTGCACAATTCTCGCTGAATATTACCGGAAATTATGAGACGGCAGTGCCGTGTCCCTACAATGTTATTTTGGGGTAGGGAGACGGCATTGCCGTGTCCGAATTTAGAAATTAGGAGACGGCAGTGCCGTGTCCCTACAGCGCTATAATCAGAAAGCCTTATTTTTAGTCCATAACCCCGAACCATGAGAAGTTACTACTGCGGCGAACTACGAAGCGAACACATCGGACAAACTGTCACCCTCTACGGATGGGTGGATCGCCGCCGCGATCATGGCGGGGTGATTTTTCTGGATTTGCGCGATCGATCGGGCTTAGTGCAAATTGTCAGCGATCCCCAACGCACGCCAGATTCCTATCACGGGGCTGAGGCTTTGCGCGGCGAATACGTGGTGAAAATTACAGGTAGAGTCACCAGCCGCCCCGCAGATTCCCTCAACCCCAAATTGCCTACGGGTGAAGTAGAAATTTATGCTGACGAGATTGAGTTGTTGAATGCGGTTCGCAAACAGTTACCGTTTCAAGTTTCGACGGCGGATAATGAAAACGTGCGGGAAGATTTGCGCTTGAAATATCGCTATTTGGACTTGCGGCGCGATCGCATGAGTCGCAATTTACAACTTCGTCACCAGGTGATCAAAGCTATGCGTCGCCACCTGGAAGATGTTGGCGGTTTTATTGAAGTTGAAACACCGATTTTAACGCGATCGACTCCCGAAGGTGCAAGAGATTATTTAGTGCCCAGCCGCGTCAATTTGGGCGAATGGTATGCTTTGCCGCAGTCGCCGCAGTTGTTCAAACAATTGCTGATGGTTTCGGGTTTAGACAGATATTATCAGGTTGCCCGCTGCTTCCGCGATGAAGATTTGCGCGCCGACAGACAACCGGAATTTACGCAATTAGACATGGAAATGAGTTTCATGTCTTTGGAAGAAATCCTCGAATTAAACGAAGGTTTAGTCTGCAATATTTTCCAAACTGTGAAAGGCGTGGAATTGCCTCGTCCTTTCCCGCGTTTGACTTACGCCGAAGCGATGGATCGTTATGGTAGCGATAAACCAGATACTCGCTTCGGTATGGAATTAGTCGATGTTTCCGATTTGATGAAAGATTCGGGATTTAAGGTGTTTTCCGGTGCAGTTGCTGCGGGCGGAATTGTGAAAATTTTGCCGATTCCGGGCGGGAATGATGCGATTTCTAATGTGCGAATTAAACCGGGTGGCGATTTGTTCAAGGAAGCCAGCGAAGCCGGTGCTAAGGGATTAGCTTATATCCGGGTGCGGGAGAATGGCGAAATTGATACGATCGGCGCAATTAAGGATAATTTGACTGAAGCACAAAAACAGGAATTGCTCGATCGCACGGGCGCGCAACCAGGTCATTTGTTGTTATTTGCAGCAGCCGATGTCACAACTGTCAATAAGACTTTGGATAGATTGCGTTTGTTCGTCGGTAACGAATTGGGATTGATCGACAAAGACAAGATGAATCTGTTGTGGGTGACAGATTTCCCGATGTTTGAATGGAACGCCGATGAGAAGCGTTTGGAAGCGTTGCATCACCCATTTACAGCCCCGCATCCCGATGATATTGGCGATTTGAAGACTGCGAGAGCTCAAGCTTACGATTTGGTGTTAAATGGCACAGAAGTCGGTGGCGGTTCTCTGCGGATTTACCAGCGGGATGTTCAGGAAAGGGTGTTTGAGGCGATCGGCTTATCGACTGAGGAAGCTTACAATAAGTTCGGCTTTTTGTTGGATGCGTTTGAGTATGGAACGCCGCCGCATGGAGGAATTGCTTATGGTGTCGATCGCCTGGTAATGTTGTTAGCTGGCGAGGAGTCGATTCGGGATGTGATTGCGTTTCCGAAGACGCAGCAGGCGGGTTGTTTGCTGACGAATGCGCCGGCGGGGGTGGATGAGAAGCAGTTGAAGGAGTTGCAAGTGCGATCGACTTATGTACCGAAGTCATAGGCTGATGAAACACCTTCAATGAATAGTTGATGGGTGGCGAGAAACCGGGTTTTTCCCTTGAAAACTTCGTTACGTCTCGCAGAAACAGCCAAAAACCCGGTTTCTTTGGTTTGTGGTAATCAGAAACCGGGTTTTTGGCAAAAATACCGCATCCCGACCTTTAACCAAAGCGAAAAACCCGGTTTCTTTAGACTAAAAAGGCTATAATTATCATTATCAAAAATAGGTAAAAACGATGTCAACAGTTTATCGTTTAAAAGCCAGCGAACTCGATCTTAATTTTTTAGAACAAATCAAAGCGACTTTTGGGAATAAAGAGATTGAAATAATTGTTTCAGAATGTGATGAAACGGAATATCTTTTGAAATCAGAAGTCAACAAGAATAAACTTTTGAAAGCGATTGAAAATGTTAAAGAGCGACAAAATTTAGTGGAAGTCGAACTACAGGATTTGCAATGAGCAGAAGAATTGTTTTTGAATCCTCTGCTTTTGCAGATTTTAATGAATGGGCAAAATTAGACAAAAAGATTTATCGCAAAATTGTAGAATTGATTAAAGATATAGACCGATCGCCTTTTGAAGGATTGGGCAAACCTGAACCTCTCAAATACGAGTTAAGCGGTTTTTGGTCGAGGCGCATTGATAACGAACATCGTTTAGTTTACCAAGTTACGGAGGTCGAAATTGCGATCGCAGCTTGTAAGTATCATTATACTGAATTATGAAACACCTTGACAATTTAACCATCCATCGGTTCCGAGGCCTGCGAGATTTAACCTTGCAGGATTTGGGTCAAATTAACCTATTGGTTGGTGCGAACAACTCAGGAAAAACCAGTGTTTTAGAGGCGATATCAACCTATTGTCGCCCCTTAGATCCCCTGGAATGGCTGAATACATCGTGGAGGCGAGAAATCAAATCTTCTCGTAAACCCCAGCTAGATGCCCTTAGATGGCTGTTTCCTCAAAACAATGAAGTCTCTCATATCCATGTCTACGAAGGAGAAACTTATGTTTCCAGTAATGGCTCTTTTCCTGTCAGAGAATTGAGAGCGATTTACCGAGAATTTGAAGGATTTTCCGAGTTTACAGATAAAGAAAATAGCTCAGAATCTCAACTGGAAATTGACGACATAGAATTTGACAATATTCTCCGAGGTGCTGAGTTAGAACTCAAAGTAGCAACAACTTTTATTCCTGAAGAATTATCAGTAAGTTTTGAAATCTGGGAAAATCAGCGTTTTATCAACCGAAAAAATCGCTCAACTGCCGTACTGCCAATTGATACAGTAACACCATTTTCTCACCGCATAGAACAGTTACAAGTTAGCTTGCTATCAGAAGCTATTTTTCTAGGTATTAAGCCCCAAGTCATAAAATTACTTCAACTGATGGATTCAGAAATTACTGATTTAGTAATTTTGTCGCCAACTGGCAAACGTCCTAGTCTATATATCGACCACAAACGTGTAGGTATTTCACCGCTAAGTGCTTTCGGTGATGGAGTTCGGCGTTTGCTGTTCATTGCTTTAACGCTGGCAAAAGTTCAAGGTGGAGTTTTATTAATTGACGAGATAGAAACAGCAATTCATACTGAAGCACTTGGCAGTTCCTTTGCTTGGATTGTGCAGTGGTGTCAGCGATTTGACGTGCAGTTATTTGCAACTACCCACAGTTTAGAAGCAATTGATGCGATGTTGGATGCTAGCGATACAGAGACGGACTTAGTTCTTTACCGTTTAGAGAAAGGGGAGTCACAAACTAAAGCAGTTAGAATTGAACGGGAAAGATTGCAAAGATTGCGGGAGGATTTGGGTCAGGAGGTGCGCGTGTGAAATACGCCATTATTGGAGTAGAAGGGCCACACGATCAGGCATTTACGGGCAAGGTTCTCAAGCTTTTGGGTTTTAAAGATTTTCGGGAAGAGTGGAACAAATTGGATAAGTTGACAAGATTGGATATGTCAAAAGAATTGGAGAGTAAATTCGACAAATTTTGGCACAAGTTTATTCCCCGTTATCCCAAACAAGGAGATTTATACAACCGTCTTGATATGCCTTCTATTCTGTTTAATGATAGTATCTCTGTAGCAATTTTTGCAGGTGAAGGCAGCAATCTTGTGACTAATTTGGATGACATTTTATTCGCAAATTATGAGTATCAAACAAACTTGGCAGCATTCGGGATAGTTGCCGATTGCGATAAATCAACTCCCGATAGCATTGTAGAACCATATGCTAAGAAATTCCGAAGTTATTTTCCTAATTTTCCGCAGTGCCCTGGTGTTGTAGATACCAATAGCCCGCGTACAGGAATCTATGTTTTGCCAGATAATGTTTCACAAGGTGTGCTTGATACTTTGCTGTGCAGTTGCGGAGAGATAGCTTATCCCGCGTACATGAAGAGAGCTAATTCTTATCTAAATTCTTATCTAGATGAGTTTTCCGATCTAGATGAATTTTCTACAAAAGAGAGGAAATCTTTGAAATGGAAAACTTTCGATCGCGAAAAAGCTTTAGTTGCTACTGTTGTCAGTGTTCTCAAACCAGGGAAAACTAATACAACAAGTATTGCTGATAATAATTGGGTGAGCGAACAGACACAGCAGCAGGTTCCGGCTTTGGCAAATTTTATTGAGTTTTTGAGCCAACTTTTGGAAGTGAGTTGAGAAACAGGCTCGAATCTGGTTGATTGTACGCAATATCTGTAAAGACACAGCAATGCTGTGTCCCTACCGGGGAAATTTTGAAAAATGCGATCGACCTTAACAATCATTCTTACCAGTAACGGGTTAAAATCCGAATCACCTCACCAGCTAGAGGCGATGGTACAGGCGGGCTCCACTCTCCAACTTGTGCAAAACCCAAAACGTGCAGCAGATTAACAATGCTGTCTACCCCTTTGGGAACACCACACAACAACAAACGAATCGGTTTTTTGCCTTGAGGTACATCAGGAATTTCTTCCCGGAGCAGTTCGGGAACGGACTTGGGCTGTGATATCATAGGTATTCCTCCTGAATATGGGAGTTCAAGCCCCCACCGAACGATCGTGAGTCTGAGCGGTGGGGGCTTGGTTTTTGGTTCTTAGATTAGTATAGCACAATCTAGATTGCGGTGTGCTACTTTAGCTCAAAAAAGCTCTAAAAAATTTGCAGTCAGCTAAAATGACATAGTGAACACGCTACCCCCAAACAATGTGAGTCCTGCCAAATCTCCTAGAGTTGCCTTTTACCCCCCGCCTGAAGTTAAGGAGAAGTTAGAGAAACTGGCGAGTATTGAGCGTCGTTCAATTTCCCAAATGGCACTACTTTTGGTGGAGGAAGGACTCGAAAAAGCCCAGAAGGAAGGAAAGTTTAATGAGGCTAAATCTGAGGCGATAATTCAAAGCGAAGAGCGATCGCAGCTACAGAAAAGCGACAGCAACGAATAATATCGTTTACTGTTGTTTCAGAATGATTAACCGCAGAGGGCGCAGAGAACACGGAGGAAGAGAAGAGAGAGAATAATCAAGACACAATTATTCCCGATTTCTACATAACTCTCTTTTCTCTGCGTTCTCTGCGTCCTCTGCGGTTAATAAAAACAAATCTCAGTGTCACACCCAAGCATTTACGTTAACCTAGTAAATCAAAGCTCTCCCCAACAAAATCCATGCTTGCCCGCATCCAAGAACTAGCCACCACCCTCGCCCCCCGCCTAACCGAAATTCGTCGCCACATCCACTCACACCCCGAACTCAGCGGCCAAGAATATCAAACCGCCGCCTATGTAGCCGGAGTTTTGGCATCTAGTGGAGTTCATGCAATCGAAGGAATCGGCAAAACTGGCGTCATCGGCGAACTCAAAGGTAACAGCAACGAGTCGCGCTGGCTAGCAATTCGCACCGATATGGACGCTTTACCGATTCAAGAACGCACGAACTTAGAATTTGCCTCGAAAAACCCAGGAGTTATGCACGCCTGTGGCCACGACATCCACACCACGGTCGGTTTGGGCGCAGCGATGATATTAGCTCAGTTGGAAGAAAAACTATCGGGTCATGTCCGCTTCTTGTTTCAGCCGGCAGAAGAGATAGCCCAAGGCGCGCGCTGGATGATTGCAGATGGGGCGATGAAAGACGTGGAGAGCATCTTCGGAGTGCACGTTTTTCCGACGATTCCCGGCGGTTCGGTGGGAATTCGACACGGGGCACTGACTGCGGCGGCAGATGACCTAGAATTGATTGTGATGGGCGAATCTGGCCACGGTGCGCGTCCCCACGAGGCGATCGATGCAATTTGGATTGCTTCCCAGATTATTACTACTTTGCAGCAGGCGATTAGTAGAACGCAAAATCCTTTGAGGCCTGTGGTTTTGACGATCGGGCAAATTAGCGGCGGACGAGCGCCAAATGTGATTGCCGATCGCGTAAAATTATTGGGCACGGTGCGATCGCTCCATCCTGAAACCCACGAAAAACTACCAGCTTGGATCGAAGAGATTGTCGCCGGTGTTTGTCAGACTTACGGCGCGAAATATGAACTCAACTATAAACGCGGTGTACCGGGAGTCCAAAACGATCCAAGTCTCACCCAATTACTCGAAGCGGCTGCTTTGGAAGCTTTAGGTCGATCGCACGTCCAAATTTTACCAGAACCATCCCTCGGCGCGGAAGATTTTTCGATGTATCTAGAACACGCACCGGGAACCATGTTTCGCTTAGGAGTTGGACTCGCTGACAAACCGAATTATCCCCTCCATCATCCGCAATTTGAGGTTGATGAAGCTGCGATAATTACTGGCGTTGTTACCTTAGCCTATGCCGCCTGCCAATATTGGAAACAGCATTAATCACAAACTAACCGTAGGGTGCGTCAGCAGAAAATGCTGAGTTTGCGACCTACTTATTCAACCCTGACGCACCCTACAATGACTAACCGTAGGGTGCGTCAGGGAAAATGCTTAGTTTGCGATCGAAACATTCAGTCCTGACGCACCCTACAATGACTACAATAACTGACGCACCCTACAATGACTAAAAAAACTGTTTTTTTGCGATCGACATTCACCTAAAATGACACAATTAATTTAACAAACCAGGTTTTTGTGTCCAGGAATATCAGCTTTAAGGAAGTTTAAAATGCAGGAAAATTGGCAAAGTTCGCTAAAGCAGCACTTTACATCTGAATATGTACGGAATTCGACAGAGTGGGTTGATCTGAATATTTCTACATCAGGATTGTTGAATTTGACAATTATAAGCGATCTCTTTGTCAGTTTATCCATGCCTCAGCGCAAGGAGGAAATCTCAACCTTACTCCAATCTCATGTTCCTCATTTATCTCCTGGGTTTCTCTCCCTATATACACTTCAAGAAGCCGAATCACTTAATTTTTCACGACCACAAATTTTGAATTCAGCCTCAGTAAACACTTGGCAAGATTTAGCTATCCAAGCAGCCAACCCGCAAAATCAAACCCAACTACCCCAGCCAGAACTCCGTATACCCAGAACAGTAACATTTTATTCATTTAAAGGAGGAGTAGGTCGAACTACCGCATTAACTCATGTGGCCTCAATTTTAGCAACGCGGGGTCTTAAAGTTGTAGCTGTTGATTTAGATTTAGAAGCACCTGGATTGAGTACAGCATTCAACCTCAATCCACAACCAAAGTATGGAATTGTTGACTATTTTTATGAGCGTTCCTACTTGCCAGAAGGAATTAAACCGAGGATTTCAATTGCCGAAATATTTGGTGAAGTGAGAGTCCAAAATGCCACAGGGAGATTATTTGTTGTTCCCGCTGGTTGTCTAAATCTTGATTACATTTCTAAAGTTGATGATCTCCACGCGACTACTATTATTGACGGAGATAAAAGTCTTTGGTCGGTTTTTAAAGGAGAAATTCAAGAACAATTAAAGCCTGACATTCTGTTAATTGATTCCAGAACTGGAATTAACCAGTGGGGAGCTTTATCATTAATTCAAGCTGCTGATGAAGCAATAATTTTTCTTTTCCCTAACGAACAAAACAAACAGGGAATAGAATTACTCTTGCAATCGCTTCAGAGTCTAAAAAATATATCAATTAATTTTGTTTTTTCTCCTGTTCCTGATATTACTAAAACTGGTTTATCCAAAGTAAAAAATATTTGGGATTCATTGCAGAAAAAGATAAATACAGCAAAAAATGAAAATTATGAAGCAGAAACAGATGAAGATGAGTCGGATTCAGACAACGATCAAACTCTAATAGAAGATATTTTAGTAATTCCTTACATTGTGCCAATTGCTTTGGCTGACAGCTATCCTGTACCAGGAATGCAAGATTACTACACAAAAATTGCTAACTTGATTGATGAAAAAACTGATGAATTAAAACGGAGCAGTGTTTTAAATATAGAGCAGCGATGGAAGATTATTGAAAGTCTAAAATTTCCCGAAGTAAATGCTGCGGATCAGAGACAAGATTTGAGCCTACTATTTCAAAGGACTACTAATTTTGAAAGTTTTTTAGATGACACAACCTGCTTAATTAGAGGAAGAAAAGGAACTGGTAAAACTGCGCTGTATTGGCTTTTTCTCAAGCACAAAAATGTTGCCGAAAAAATGGCACATGGACGCTTGGATAATACTGTATTTTTGTCAGCACATGGTAGATTTCAGGAAAGTCGCCCATCCCGTGATGAATTTCAAATCATCCATCAAACTTTGCAGCGAGATGGTGGCACATGGGAAGCTTTCTGGAGGGCTTATTTAGTGCTTAGATGTTATCAGGAAGATTTATTTAATTTTCCGAAAGGTAAGAAAGGTGAAAAATTTAGCGAATTGAAAACAACCATTAACAATTTACCTAGAGAAAGATGGCAATCTGAATGCACTCAAGCTTTGTTGAAATTATCTACTAACTCTCAACTACGGCTCATAGTTAAAGATGCTGTAAGCATTCTTATTAATGAAGAATCTGGAAAAAAATCTCAGAAACTATGGTTTCTTTACGATGATTTAGATGAAGATTTTCCTGAAGCAGGAGAAGTAAGACACCAAGCACTAACTGGATTATTTCAATTAGTTCAGTCTTGTGATGCTAACAGATTAACAGAAATCAGATTTAAAATTTTCTTGAGAGAAGATATCTGGAATCGTTTGAGTTTTGATAACAAAAGTCATTTTACTGGACGGGATATTCTTTTAGTGTGGACTAGGATTGACTTTTTACGGTTAGCACTGCGTCAAGCAATACAATCAGATTTCAAGAATTTAGTTGACCGAGTTTCTCCTATTGCTGTTCAAAGTATCGATCAAGCTAGTGAAGATGCAATTGATAAAGCCTTAGAAATACTTTGGGGAAGTCGTCGCCGAGGTGGAAACAGAGCTAAAAAAGTATCTCAATGGGTTTATGAACGATTGACCGACTCAAGTGGTACTACTTTTCCTCGGAGTTTAAGTATATTACTCAAAGAAGCAAAAGAACAAGAACTAACTTATAAAGGACAATCATTAAGCAAATTGCGTACAGACCGCTTACTTCCAGGAAAATCCCTAGAGTTTGGATTGAAGAAAGCATCGGAAAAACGCTGTGAAGAAATTAAAGAGGAATATCCTAATTTGACTAAATTTTTTGATTCTCTTAAGGGACAATCAGCCCTTTTAGAGAAAGAAAAATTACAAGAAATCTGGAAGAATTCAGCGTCTAATATTTTAGAAAATTTAGATTTTGAAGAATTTGCTTCATTTTTGCGCGAAATAGGCATTATTGATGAATTGCGTGAAAAAGATCAACGCTATAAATTCGCAGACATATATGTATATGGTTTTGAGATGTCACGTAGAGGTGCAGTATAGAAATTTATTAAATAATGGAGGAGTCAAAGGGTACGGGAAATTTATTTTTTTTCCAGAAGCGCGATCGCACTCAACTCAATCCTGCAATGATATTGACACTCATCGCCAGAATGGCCGTGTTAAAAAAGAAAGACAGCACACTATGCAACAAAACTAAAGACCTCATAGAGCGAGAAGTCGTCTGCACATCTGCAACTTGGCAAGTCATCCCAACCCCAAACGAAAAATAGAGAAAATCCGTGTAGTCAGGTGCTGCGTCGCCCGGAAAATCCAAACCCTTCACCGGCTCAGATTTGCTGTGATGCGACTTTCTGGGGTTTTGGTAGTAGCCGTGGGCATAGTGCATGGTAAAGACAGTATGCACCAGCAGCCAAGACCCAACAATTGTCAGGGCAGCCAGCCCCATATGCAGAACTAGCAAATTGGAGTCCAAGCCTTTGGTATCGTGCAGCAGGAAGACTAGGGCTAGTACGCTAGCACAAGCTGCTGCCAATATCAAACTGAGAATCACCACGCGGCCGGCGTCGAGTTGTTGTGCGTGGTGACGCATCATTTCTGGAGTGGCTTGGAGCATTAGCACCAAGGTCAAACTCAGGAAGCTAATCAGGCCCGCGTCCCAAATGCACAGAGCACGAGTCAGCCTGAGATAGTGAGGTGGCAGTAGAAATGCAACTACAATAGCCAACAGAACAGACACTAATAGGCGATGCCGGACTGTCCACAGCCAGTGCATCTTAGATAGGGATTGGTTTTTCACAATAACTTATAGCAAGTTAGGCAGAGTGTAGGTTAAAGAATCCCAACTACTGCTATTTTGGCAGTTCCTACCGCTTTAGAGTCCCGATTCCCGATTTCTCATGCCTTTGGATAGATCGATCGCGCTTAACATTCTCGATACAGTAGAAAAAAATCCAAATCTGCGGTTTAACACTATGGCATCCTCCCAACCCCTCACAGGCATTGAACTAATCGACTGCGCCAAATCCAACGCCCCACAAGGCATTGCCACCGCCGCCCAACTTTGCGGCTACGGTAGTGACCTGAATAAATTCGATCGCGAACTCAAGCTGGCTTGCCAAAACATCGGCGTCGAAGTCAAGGAATTGAGCGATTTGATTACGGATCAGCAGATGATTCAATCCGGAATGGGCATAGAGGTGGCTCCAGATAGTCCCTCAGAACTCTAGAATCAATCTCCGAATCGCACCAGTTTCAACAAATCTAACCCTCGGACGACACCAGTATTGTGAGTGTGCTAGCTGTTGAGGCTAGAATATCTTGCATAGGAGACTCCGACTTGGCATAAGTCGGGTTGCTTCCCAGGTTAGGAGTGCTTTCTGGAGGGTGCTGAGATTGTTAGGAGGACTGTTGTGTCAGACCAGCAAGACCGAATTTTACGTTTATTCATGGAGGAGGCTAAGGAGCACCTCGATACTCTGGAAAATGGTTTGGTGGATTTAAAGTCCACTATGAAAGACCCCGAAAGCCTTCAAGAGATGTTTCGGGCTGCCCATTCCGTCAAAGGTGGGGCGGCGATGCTTGGCTTGGATAGCATTAAAACAACTGCTCACAGATTGGAAGATTGTTTTAAGATTCTCAAGGACGGGCCCGTTAAGCAGGTTGACCAAACAGCAGAATCTTTGTTTCTCAAAGGAGTTGACACGCTTAAGGATTTGGTGAAGCGGATGTCGGGGCCTTTTGGTTTGAGGAATGAGGAGGGGGAGAAACTTGTCCAGCAAATCATGCCGGCGTTTGCTCAACTGGAAACTCACCTCAATAACTTGGTTTTAGGCAAAGTTCCTGGGGTTGCTGCTAAGTCGGGTTCATCTGGGGCTGCTCCAGCAGTCGGGGGGACGACGAATTTTGCAGCTTCGGTGATGGTCTTACTGAAAGAAATGTTGCAGGTGTTTAAGGCGAAGGAGTCGGCTGCTACTCGCCAGCAGTTGTCTGATTTGTGCGTTCGCCTCTATAAGTTGGGAACAGGTGTCGTGACTTGGCAAACTTTAGTCAAAACGGCTAGGGTGGCGATCGCGAATCCTAAAAATTCTTATAAGGTGTTAGCTCCACTGATTATCAAAGAACTTAAGGATGCTGGGGATTTAGTGCAAGGGGGGAAAGTTAAGGCGATCGCTCCGAGTAAAAATTTACTGCTTTTGGCAGCACCTGCACAAGCGGCGGTGAGTGTTCCAGCAACAGCCCCAGCAGCATCGAAGTCAGTAGCTCTGCCGTCAGAACCGAAGGCATTAGTTAAACTTTTGCTGAAAACTTTTAACAAAAAGCAACTCTCGGAAATAGCTAAGTTACTGATTCATGCTATCAAATCCTCCCCCTAGGCAGGGCGGTTTCATTCTCAAAAAACTCAAATGAAACAGACCTGGGAGTGATATCGTTTCCGGTTGCATCGGAATTATTAGAAATTAGGAGACGGCTTGGCCTTAGTCCCTACAAGATTATTTTGGGTAGGGACACGGCATTGCCTTGGACTCTATCCTGACGGTGCAGCCGGAATTGATATGAGGAGGGTTGTCTTCTTCCTTCTTCCTTCCTTCTGCTATACCTTTGGGCAACCCTGAGTTAGAATTAGTGAAAGGGTGGGCGTGCAACGTTGTACGAGAGTTAAAAAATCGAGCAGGCTTTAGAAGGCGGTAGCTGTGAAACCAATTCGTTCATTAGAAGATGCTTTAAATCGCTGTCAGGCGATGGGGATGCGTTTGAGCCGCCAGCGTCGATTTATTCTCGAACTCCTGTGGCAGGCGCAAGAACACCTCTCAGCAAGGGAAATTTACGATCGCCTGAACAAACAAGAACTTTCGATCGGTCATACTTCTGTATATCAAAACCTGGAAGCTCTTTCCAGAGAGGGGATTATTGAGTGTTTAGAGCGATCGGAGGGACGCTTGTACGGCAATGTCAGCGATTCTCACTCTCACGTCAACTGTCTGGATACGTCTCAGATTCTGGATATTCATGTGGAATTGCCCAAAGACTTGATCGCACAAATTGAACAACAAACGGGGGTTCGGATCGTAGATTACCGCATCGACTTCTACGGCTACCGATCGCCCGAATCAACCACAGAAGGATCGATCACCGAATTTTAGATTTTAAATTTGGGATTTTGGATTGAAGATTCAAGGATCCAAAATCCCAAATTATGTTGCTAACAGATGATACAAAAAATTCTGTGTCAATTTACTGTATGATTTACCTGCGTTTGATTAGTGCCAGATGCAAAGGCGCATTACAAGATAGGCTGAAGTAATGGCGAGACGACAACAATCTGACCAATTCTCAAGACCACCGGAGTATAATCAATCCTCCGACGAACCGACACCAAAGTTAAGTGCAGAGACGGTTACAAGCAATTATATTTCTGAAACAATGGTGCCACCGCTAGTCGAAGGCAAAAGAAATTTTTGGCAGTGGCAGCTCATCTGGTTGACTGTCCTGGTGGGCTTTGGAGTAACCAGTGTGGCTGCATTTTTGTGGTTGCTGACCATGCCACCCCCTCCTAATTGCCAGCAACTTTCCCCACTAGCGGCTGATGGGGAGCGGCTCTATTGCGCTCAGCAAGCGGCTAAGTCGGGCAAACTAGAACAGCTAGAATCGGCGATCGTCATGGTGCAAGCTTGGCCAAAAGAACACCCGCTCTACGCCCAGGGCCAACATTTTGTAGGGGAATGGTCGAAAGTAATTTTAGGATTTGCCAAAGCAAAAATTGAGGCGGGCGACTTGAAAGGGGCTATGGGCATTGTCGCCAAAATTCCCAAAACCAGTCCGTCTTACCCGGAGGTGCAGGAGGCTGTTGCCGCTTGGGAAAAAAATTGGCAAGAGGGGCAGAAACTCTACGATACGGCTCAAGCAGCTTTGAAAGTTGATGATTTAAAAAAAGCCTGGGATTATGCTCAAGCTCTGTTTAAACTAGACAATATTTTCTGGAGTCAGAAGCGCTACAACCAGCTAGTTCAGCAGATAGCTTTGGAAAGAAACGGCTGGCAACGCTTGGAAGAGGCGAGAGAATTGGCGAAGGATCAAACTCCGCAGAAGTTCGCTGAGGCGATCGTCTTGGCTCGGAAAATAGACTCGAAACTATTTGCGCGGGCTAAAGCAGAGGAGGAAATCACTGGCTGGAGTAAGATTTTGCTGGCGATGGCGAATAAGCGGTTGCAGGCAAAAGATCTGCTTGGGGCGATCGCCTCGGCTTCTGTGGTGCCTCCTGATTCGCCTCTGTTTGCCGAAGCTCAAGATTTGATGCAGTTCGGTAGAGCTCTGGCGGTGACTTGGAATCAGTCGATTACCACACCTCTGGGAGAACATATTTTTAGCTTGCTGGAAGGAAAGGGCGCTGCTAGTCAAATTGCTCCAGGCCGCCCTCTATACCAGAAGGCGAAGGCTCAAATAGATAATTTGGAAGTGCAGTTTCAAGATTTGGTGCGGCTGGAAGTGGCGAGTTCGATCGCCAGTATTGGTCTACCTGGAGCCTTTTCTATGGCGATAGAGCAAGCGCAAACTATCGGCAAGTCTCAGCCAAGACGGGTTCATGCTCAAACTTTGGTGGCTTCTTGGCGCAAGGAAATTCAGCGGATAGAAGACAAGTCTTTTTTGATGCTGGCTAAGCAATTGGCTGAGCCGGGAACGGTTGAAGGACTCAAAAGTGCGATCGGTCAAGTAACTCTGATCTCTCAAAACCGCCCTCGCCGATCAGAAGCCCAAACTCTGTTGGTGAATTGGACAAAACGCATCGAAATTGTCGAAGATCAGCCGTTTTTGGACGGAGCGCTGGCTCTGGCGAAGCAAGGAAAACTGAGTGAGGCGATTAATAAAGCTTCGGAAATCAAGAGCGGTAGGAGTTTGTACGCCAAAGCTCAGGAGAATGTCTATGAGTGGGTGAGCGAATTGCAAGTGGCTCAAGATCGACCGGTGCTCGATCGAGCTGCTGAATTGGCTTCTCAAGGCCGTCTAGGAGCTGCGATCAATATGGCTTCGCAAGTTAGCTATGGTAGGGCGCTGCATTCAGAGGCTGCAAGTGCGATCGGGCGCTGGAGTGCCGAACTCAGTGCCAAAACAGCACCTCTGCCAGCGGAACCGGTTCGCCAAGCTGAACCAGCTTCTGTTGAGCAGTACGCCCCAGCTCCGCGACAGGAACAATACGCCCCAGCTCCACGACAGGAAGAGTACGTTCCTCCCGCCGAACCAGCTCCGGCTCCCGAACCTTACTATCCACCAGCTCGACAAGAGGCTCCGGCCCGTGAGCCTGAGCCTTATAATCCGCCAGCTCGACAAGCTGAGCCTTACTATCCGCCAGCTCGACAAGCGGAGCCCTACTATCCGCCAGCTCGACAAGAGGCTCCGGCTCCAGCTCCTGAACCCGCGCCAGCTCCGGCTCCGGCGGCTCCACCTCCGATTCCTGAATCGGGAGGGCCTCCAGATGGTAATTTAATTCCAGAGTAATTAGGGTTTTTGCCGATCGCACTCAGCGATCGGTTTCAGGGCAACGGTTCCAATTCTGCCTTTCACCTTCTGACTGCGGATGACTAACTTCCAACTGTTGTCGATCGGTAATGACCCGATTTTCCGCCTGGGGCTGCGAATTGCTTGCCAGGATTATCCTGATTTGCAAGTTTTTGCTGAGGTTTCAACTGTCACGGAGGCTTTGCAAGTTCTAGAAGTACGATCGGTTTCTGGAGAGGGAAAGCCGGCAGATTTGGTGGTTTTTGATTGTGATGGATATAATGTGCGATCGGGCGAAATGTCAGGGTCAGCATTTTGCCAGCAGCTCAAAAGTCTCTACCCAAACCTACCAGTTTTGCTCATCGGCGGGTCACTAACACCGGAGTGGCGATCGACAATACAGGAAACTAATGTCAATGGCTATTGTCCTAAAGGTAGAGATATTGTTATGACAATCGCAGCTATTCGCTTGGTGGCATCTGGTCAAACTTATTGGCCAGAAAATACGGCTGTTACCTCGGAAATTGAACTCGATTCAGGGGTAGTTCAAGCAGTAGAAAAGTCCGCAGCAAGTGTAGATAAAAATCCAGATTCTCCGATAGTTTCTACGCCCATCCACCAAAAATTGCTGACTGATATTTGTTTATCTGGATTACGGCAAATTGACGCAAATTTGGCAATTATAAAAGTTGAATTGCAAGAGACTATAGCGACAGATAAAGAAGATTTTGCGTCTATTTTGGATGGAGTTTTGCTGAGCGGGCACCGCCGAGAATTGCTGGCTGCTCGTTGGATTGTTAGTCGGTTATTGCCTGGAGAACCCCCCCCTACCCCCCCCAAGGGGGGAAAAGAAGAACCCCCCCCTACCCCCCCCAAGGGGGGAAAAGAAGGAAGAAGGAAGATCGGATTAATTAATTATGAATTGGTAGTTGAGAATACAGAATCTTCGGCGATTGCAAGTGATTGGCAAGGGAGTTTGTTTGACTCTGTGGCAGCTAAATTGCAGTTTGATTTGGTGAATTTGACTGGTGTGCCTTTGGAAATCGATATTTTGCGATCGACCAAAAAGCTCGAATTGATTAGTTCCATCCTGCGGAAGTTAGAGGAATTGCTGGAGGAATTGCGTTTTTCGCAAGTGCAGCCAACTCAACTAGCAGAAAAAATGCCTGCTATTTTGCGAGATTTGTGGGAAGTGACAATTATAGATTTTTTTGGCAGATACTACACCCTGCAAGTCAGGGAAACTCCGGTTTTAGATCGCATTCAAACAGATTTAAAACTATCGAAAAGTCTAGCTGAAATTTCTGCTTCTGTATTTCCGCGAAACGGAATAGAAGTTGTCCCAATGCTGCTGGAAGATGCCAATCTAGTTGCAGCAGAAATACTTGACAAAATCCCGATGACAGTTGATTTTTTTGCACATTTGCTATTTGAAACTCCCCTGATAGTTGATAATATTTCTTGTCTAGCTGGTAGCCCGCAAGCGATGCAGCGGGCTGAATCTTTGTTGGAAAATTTGGCAATTCAAGTTGCTAGCGGAGTGGTGCAGCCTCTGCTAAACAATTTTGCGGATGTTGAGGAAATCAAGCAAAGTTTTTACGATGGGAAGTTGATATCGACGCGAGAGATTGAGCAGTTTCGGAATAATTTGTCTTGGAAATATCGCTGGGAAAGCTATTTTGTGGAACCTCAAGCTATTTTTGAAAGTAGGTTTTGGCTGTTTGTGTTGAGGGATTCTGGAATTCAGAAGATTTCTATTTATGCTCCCAGAAATCTGGAGTTAGCAGAGCTTTCTGGGTGGCGGTTGGCGTTGACTTTGGTACTGGAAGCTAGGGATGCGATCGCACCTAGGGTTCGGGCAGTTATTTTGCTGTTGGGGGCTGGTGTTGTTTATGTTTTGACTCAGGTGATTGGGCGGGGAATTGGTTTGGTGGGGCGGGGAATTATTCAGGGGATTGGCAATTCTTTACAGGATACTAAGTTTGGGAAAAATGGGTAATTAGTTACAGCATATTCCAGGTATAAGGTGGTCGCCATGATTAGAAATGAAAATCAATATGAATACACGCAAGAGTTATTGAAAAGATGTGAATATACCCTAGCCCAATATGACGCACAAGATGAAGAGGTAAAAAAGAACGATCCTTGGTGGTCAGTGATGCGTGAATCGATCCAAAGTCACCTGGATGCTTTCAATGCAGAAATAGCTGAGTATGAAAGATTGTTAGAGTGCGATCGCAGCCAAGACCTCAAAATTGAAGTAGACTCGATTTTAGAGTTGCCCAGAGTCTTAATTAAAGCTCGAATTGCTGCGAAAATGAGTCAAAAGGAACTTGCGGATAGGTTGGGGCTTGAAGAAAACCGCATTAAACAATATATCGAAAGTGCGATCGCAGTCAGCGTTTACATTCTTCCTTTAATCACAACTTGTCCCAGGTCGGGCCATCTAGACACAGGAGAATAATCAACTTTCCAAACATCAAGCTCAAAAAGTTGACTGTGCTCATCTAAATTCAATTCGACACATACAGGAACTCCATCCTCATCTAAAAATTCAGCTTCAGCGACTGTTCTGCCAAGACTTCTGCCTGAATCCGCAGCACAGGAGTTGAAGCGGAGGCTACCCATACCACCATCGTCCATGTCCTCAACAAGCGCAGTGTATAGTGTTGGTACTATTACTTCAGCAAGCTTAGAGTTTGTCATAAGTAGAGCTTTAATCAATGCGACTTCACCGGCTTTTACTAAGCGCATATTCATCATTTTGGTGGTGTAAGACGACCTTTGAGAGAACCATTATTATCATAGGTAAAGGCTGAAAGAATTAATTTTATTGACTTATTCCTTATTCCTTATTCCTTATTCATTCTGCTATACAATGTTTATGCTTGGTGGTACGATCGCCAAATGCTACCCAATTGACAATCCAGCAATGAGCCTCTTACCCCCAAATCCATCCGTGGCTGCAATCTAAAATCTAAAATCAGTTGACATCTTATGACTATTATGATATCGATCAATGCTCAGCATATACACAATTTAGATTTGTCTCCCGTGCAGACAGTAATTGACCAGTGGCTGGCAGAAGGTGCGATCGCCCAAAACGAACAACAGCTACAATTTGAAATAGAGTATCCGCGCGAAGAGTTCGATCCGCGAGAAATTTCCGAAATCCCCGAAGTGCGACTGTGGTTTATTCGGTTGGATGCTTATTATCCTTGGCTACCATTTTTGCTAGATTGGAAAGTAGGAGAATTAGCCCGCTATTCCGCGATGTTGGTGCCACACCAGTTTCACCGCACCGAAGGAATTCAGTACAATCCTGAAGCTTTGGAAATGTTTTTGATGCACAAGATTTTTGTGTTGACTGATTGGTTAAGTCAACAAGGGATTCCGAGTAAATCGAAATTGATGGCGATGTCGCAGATGTTGGGTTATGACTTGGATGATGCTTTTTTTGATGTAATTTTACCGCACAAATAGCCGATCGCGCATCTGATTCATATCGTTTCCGGTTGCATCGGTATGATAGAGGAGACGGCAATGCCGTCTCCCTACCCAAAATAATATTGTAGGGACACGGCACTGCCGTCTCCTAATTCTGGCCTTTAGTGAAGCTCAGTTCGGGCATTACCCTAAAATCATGTAGTGTAACTATAGTTTACAATACGGGTAGTAGATCCAAAAACACGGAAAAAAATTCTTGATTCCGCGTTCAGGAAATCCACCCTATTCCCTCTTGATTCGGCGGTTGAAGCCGTCCGTCTCGCTTTTCTCTCAGGTCTAAAGACACTGAGTTTCCTGCATACCAATTTTTGTATTATGAAAGATCTCACTCGTTATCGAAATATCGGCATCTTCGCCCACGTAGATGCAGGCAAGACCACTACAACTGAAAGAATCCTCAAACTGACGGGTAAAATCCACAAGATTGGTGAAGTGCACGAAGGCGCGGCGACGACGGACTTCATGGAACAGGAGCAAGAGCGCGGGATTACGATTCAATCTGCTGCAACCACCTGCTTCTGGAATGAACACCAACTGAATATCATCGATACCCCAGGACACGTAGATTTCACCATTGAAGTTTATCGTTCTCTGAAAGTTCTCGATGGTGGCATTGGTGTTTTCTGTGCTTCAGGTGGAGTCGAACCTCAATCTGAAACCAACTGGCGCTACGCTAACGATTCCAAAGTTTCTCGTATCATCTACATCAATAAGCTCGATCGCACAGGTGCAGATTTTTACCGAGTTGTCAAGCAAGTCGATAAAATCCTCGCAGCTAAACCGATGGTAATGGTATTGCCGATCGGCCTTGAAGAAAAATTCTGCGGCGTAGTCGATTTGCTCACCCGCAAAGCCTGGATCTGGGATGAATCCGGCGATCCCATGAACTATGAAATCAAAGATGTCCCCGCCGACATGGTCGATCAGGTCGAGATTTGGCGCGAACAGTTGATCGAACTGGCCGTCGAGCAAGACGACAATCTGATGGAACAATATCTCGAAGGCAACGAGCCGAGCATTGATGAGATCAAGCGCTGTATTCGTAAAGGTACTCGCGATCGGGCATTTTTCCCCACCTACTGCGGCTCATCCTTCAAAAACAAGGGTGTGCAGTTGGTTCTCAATGCAGTCGTTGACTACCTACCAAACCCAATGGAAGTCACACCGCAGCCAGAAGTCGATCTCGATGGCAATGAAACCGGCGAATTTGCGATCGTCGATCCCAGCAGACCATTGCGCGCACTAGCATTTAAGATCATGGACGATCGCTACGGTGCTCTAACCTTCACACGCCTTTACTCAGGAACCTTGTCCAAAGGCGACACCATACTCAACACCGCCACAGGCAAAACCGAGCGCGTCAGCCGTTTGGTAGAAATGCACGCCAATTCTCGCGAAGAAATTGAATCGGCTCAAGCAGGAGACATTGTAGCCATCGTCGGCATGAAAAACGTCCGCACCGGACACACCATCTGCGACCCCAAAAATCCCGCAACCCTAGAGCCAATGGTGTTCCCAGAACCCGTTATTTCAATTTCGGTCAGACCGAAGATGAAAGGCGGCGAAGAAAAAATGGGAGCAGCTCTCACCAAGATGGTACAAGAAGACCCATCCTTCCACATGGTGACGGATCAAGAAAGCGGCGAAATGATTCTCAAGGGCATGGGCGAATTACACCTCGACATCAAAGTAGACATTCTCAAGCGCACCCACGGCATCGAAGTAGAAGTTGGCGAACCACAAGTAGCCTACCGCGAATCGATTACCAAGCGCCTAGAAGACGATTACACCCACAAAAAGCAATCCGGTGGTTCAGGTCAATTTGCCAAAATCGGCTATGTAATCGAGCCCGGTGAGCCTGGAAGTGGCTTCATCTTTGAGTCAAAAGTCACCGGTGGTAGTGTACCAAGAGAATATTGGCCAGCAGTCGAAAAAGGCTTTGAAAGCTGCGTCGATAAAGGCGTCTTAGCTGGATTCCCTTGCTTAGACTTGAAATTCACCCTCCTGGAAGGTGGTTTCCACGCCGTTGACTCCTCCGCAATGGCCTTTGAAATTGCAGCCAAAGCCGCCTATCGCCAATCAATCCCGAAAGCAGGCCCTCAGTTGCTCGAACCGATTATGAACGTCGATGTATTCACCCCAGATGATTACATGGGCGATGTCATCGGAGACCTCAACCGTCGCCGTGGGATGATGAAAGCTCAGGAGACAAGTCAGACAGGAGCACGGATCAAGGCAGATGTGCCGTTGAGCGAAATGTTTGGCTACATTAGCGATTTGCGTACCATGACATCTGGGCGCGGACAATTCTCCATGTCTTTCTCCCACTATTCTCCTTGCCCAAGCAACATCGCTGAAGAAGTGATCAAGCAAGCCAAAGAACGTCAAGCTGCGAAGTAGTGCATTTGAACGAAATTATGTCATCCTGAGTGTAGCGAAGGATCTCTCTCGATATGATTCCTGGTAGGTGCTATCAGGAGTCAAACAGAAAAATTAGATCCCCGATTTTTGAAGAAATCGGGGATCTAATTTTTGTAAACTATCGGTTAGAATAAGTCAACAAAATAGTAGGAATAATATCAAATCCGGTGTGCATCGGAATTATTAGTAGCCGAAATTAGGAGACGGCAGTGCCGTCTCCTCTATCATTCCGGTGCTGAAATAGGTCATGCTTCCCCGACTCCTAAAACTTGTGCTGCGGTGAGTTTTAGATCGGGAAAAGTCGTTGAGACGATCGCATTGCTTTCTTGAAAAACAGCTTCTTCATACAGTCCATCTACCCATATCAGCACGGTAACTTTTGCTTGACTGGGGTCAACGATCCAGTATTCAGGAATTCCCCGTGCTGCATATTCCGATCGCTTGTAGCGGTAGTCTCGATCTTCATTCACTTTACCCGGAGAAACCACCTCAACCACTAATGCAGGTGGTGGCATATCCTGTGTAATTGTAGCTCGTCTGCCATCGATCGCCGCGAATAATTCCTCAGTCAAGATTATCAAATCTGGCAAACGAACGCGAGTCCGTTGACCTGTTACCACAATCTCCGTATCTTTGCAACAGATCAGATAAAAAGGAACAAGCTTGAGAAATTCTGACAACAGGTAAATGGCAATTCGGTTATTTCGATTCGTTTCTGGAGGCATTTCAACTAATTCTCCGTCTATGAGTTCATATTTGGTGTCTGTCCCATCGTCATAAACAAGGTATTCTTCTAGTGTGAGTTTTCTAGTCGCTGTCGTTGTCGTCATGGCGATCGCCCTTACAAATTTCTGTATTTAAACCTACGTCAATTATACTGTTCAGTTCCACATCCTGCCTAACTCATGATTGAATCCAGATTTTTCAATCCTTAATTTGAATAGGACTTGGGTTTTAAGCAACGGAGGAGACGGCAATGCCGTGTCCCTACATGATTATTTGGGGTAGGGAAACGGCACTGCCGTGTCCGATTTCTTAAGTTTTTGTGTATAAGTCCTGTTGATTTTTTCTAATCCTGTGATACTAATTAAAAAGCTACACTCAATTATTACTTACCGGACTTTTTTATGAACGTTTTACTTCTGTATCCACAATTTCCCAAGAGTTTCTGGTCTTTTGAGAAAACCCTAGCTTTACTCAATCGATCGGCAATGTTGCCACCTCTAGGTTTAGTCACAGTAGCGGCCATTCTGCCACAAGATTGGCAATTCAAGTTAGTCGATCGCAATGTACGTCAAGTCACCGAAGCAGAATGGGCCTGGACCGACTTAGTGATTCTGTCCGCAATGATTGTCCAAAAAGAAGATTTACTCCTACAAATTCGCGAAGCCAAGCAGAGAAATAAGCAAGTCGCCGTAGGTGGGCCCTATCCCACAGCATTACCCGACGAAGCAAAAATGGCTGGTGCGGATTATCTAATTTTAGATGAAGGTGAAATTACCTTACCATTGTTTGTGGAGGCGATCGCAAATGGAGTCACTTCCGGCATCTTCCGTTCCGGTGGTGAAAGACCCGATGTCACCGGCACACCCATCCCCCGATTCGACTTACTAGAATTTGAAGCCTACGCCGAAATGTCAGTCCAATTCTCACGAGGTTGTCCCTTCCAGTGCGAATTTTGCGACATCATCGTCCTCTATGGCCGTAAACCACGAACCAAAAATCCTGAGCAGATCATAGCAGAACTCGATCGCCTATATGAACTCGGTTGGCGGCGTAGTATCTTCATGGTTGATGATAATTTCATCGGCAACAAACGTAATGTCAAATTATTCTTAAAACAACTTCTACCCTGGATGGTAGAACATCAATATCCATTTTCCTTTGCCACAGAAGCATCCGTAGATTTAGCCAACGATCAAGAATTGATGGATGCAATGGTTGCTTGTAATTTTGGTTCAGTCTTTTTAGGCATTGAAACACCAGACGAAGAAAGCCTAGCCCTGACTCAAAAATTCCAAAATACCCGCAGTTCCCTCAGCGAAGCAGTCGAAAGAATTACTCGCACAGGTATACGAGTCATGGCAGGATTCATCATCGGATTTGATGGTGAAAAAGCAGGAGCAGGTGCACGAATTGTCCAGTTTGTGGAGCAAACATCAATTCCCACAGCTTTGTTTAGTATGCTGCAAGCTCTCCCAGATACAGCACTCTGGCATCGGTTAGCAAAAGAAGGACGACTACGCAAGGAATCAGCTAACATCAATCAGACAACTTTAATGAACTTTGTGCCGACGCGCCCCCTCGAAGAAATTGCTCAGGAGTATGTTGAAGCATTCTGGGAATTGTATGAACCAAAGCGTTTTCTCGATCGCACATACCGTCATTTTCGCCTCTTGGGAGAAGCAACCTATCCCAAAAAAGGCAAAAATAGTAGCAAGAAAGTCAACTGGGTCACAATCCGTGCATTGCTCACAATTTGCTGGCGACAAGGCGTACTTCGCAGCACTCGTTGGCAATTTTGGAGTCATTTGTTGAGTATGTCTTACCATAATCCCGGTGGTGTAAGCAGCTATCTATCCGTTTGCGCTCAAATCGAACATTTCTTCGAGTATCGCCAGATTGTCCGCGATGAAATTGAAGCACAAGTCGCTGAATTTCTAGCTACTGATGTTGAGCCAATTAAATCAGTTGAAAAGATGGCGCTGATTTGATTTCAGATGATTGCGGAACAGGCATCTTGCCTGTTCAAGACTGCCATTAGCGCCAGCATTGGTGATGCAATTCAAGTCTGAATCGTTGACCAAAAATTGCTTGATGGTACAAGCCCCCGGATTTATCCGTGGAATCAATCTAAAATCTAAAATCCTCAAGCCCCCGCATTTATTCGTGGGGTCAATCTAAAGTCTAAAATCTAAAATCTACAATCTAAAATCGATTGACCCGACAGCGGCTCGGATTGTCACCAAAAAACGAGCGAGAAGCCCCTGGCTTTAGACATGGGGAGGAAAGCGGCTGCGACTTGAGTCGCCTTGAATTAAAATCCATAAGAATAGCCATCTTTTTTGTGAATAAATTTGCAATATCTATGGCTAATTCCTGCCACTCTTCCCTTCGTTGTGGCGATGTCGAACGAGCCGGATGCACGGCAAAGGATTCGTCCTACATAAAAACCGACTTTCTTTCCTGTGGTGACTGTCGCATTGATAATATCGCCAGTTTGAAAGCCGAAATGGATTTGCTTTCTCGACCTGTGACGAGTTGGAAATCCAAACTGATTCGTGCCGCACATCTGTCGCGTACCGCGTCCTGTTGCCTTAATTAGCAGTGGTTGAAAAGTTAGAACTGTTAATTCTTCGACTTTGCCTACACAAGCAGCATCTAACCAGTGGGATTTAGGTAGCTGCAAACGAGTACGATTGAATTTTGTCAAGCCGCCACTGCCAGTAGAAACTGGCAAACCAGTCATGCGGAGTCGGTTGAATAACGCCCAGCGAGTTGAATTGACTGCTGCTGCGTCTTTTAAAGGACGTTTTGCTTGAGATAGAATCTTTTTCAAGACATCTGGCTTCTTAGAGAGGAATTTCTCAATGTCTTGAGTTCCCTTCCGAGTATTACAATTTTCGCAAGCAAGGCAAAGATTAGAAATACGATCAGATCCACCTTTTGCTTTGGGATGAATATGTTCAATTTGTAATGGTGTATCTGTAACTCCACAATACGCGCACTTTCTGTCCCACTTATTCAGCAAATATTCGCGGATTTCGTAGCCACATAAAATGCCTTGCTGGTATTCTAATCCACTAATTTCTGGATTTTCTAGCTGTTGTAAGTCGAATCGCACAAGTTCTTGGGCAATCAAACTAATGGGAGCGACTTTCATTAATCTAGTTGCCCACGTTAGGATTGTTTCAACACGATGTTGCAAACTTGGAGCTAGCCATCCTTTAGAGCGAGTTCTATTTAGAAATCTTGCTTTTCGATAACGAGTATGGCGACTTCTCCTGCCTCTACGCAGTGAACTGCGAGACTCCAAACTAGCTTTAATTGATTGACCTCGGTGAGTTAGTTCTGCACCAAAGATTACATTTTTTCCTGGGACTAATGCAATTCCGGTGGTTCTGGAGCCAGGGTCTAATTTAAGAGTGATTGGTTCCTGGGGTGCTGTTATCTCTACTTTGAGTATTATCGTGAATGGATATCTTTTGAAAACAGCAGCTTTGCCAGTGGTTAGCAATTTACGAGCCATTCCTGGGCGGATTGGATTGAGCGGTCGTTTGTGACTATCAAGTACAAAAACGAAATTAGACATAAAGTCCTCCATTGCTGGGTAAAGTTCGCTTCGAGAATGTTTTATGAGCTTGTTATGCCAAAAGCACTGGTTTAACCCCGTTAAGCCTGTTTAACTTTTAGCGATAGAGCGGAAAACTAGCGACGCATTCTCCGGTATCGTGACTCTAAAAACGTAGGTCTAATCCTGTCTCTGGTAAGGTTCGGGCTTTCTTCTTGAACCGCTCGGAACGAGCCGGACTTCCCAAAAGCCCCCGCTTTTAAGCGTGGGGTTCCTTACTCAAGGCGTTTAGTTCGATCGCCCATAACAATAGCTAAATCCGGTCTTCCCGTCAAAGGTAGCCGCCATTCGGCCCAAATTCCATACAGCCAATTCGCGATCGCCCCAACCATCGGCAACTTAGTCACAGCATACACCCAGCCCATCCCCAAAATCTCGTAGATCCGGCGAAATACCTCTACATTTTTAACCGTCGTACCGTCGGGTAACACCGCGTGAATTCGCCCCATCGCCGTTTCATAGTCGATCGCACCGTGGAGTTCCGGGTTATAGTTATCATCCGCAATATCCACGAATGCCACCAAACCTCTGCCAGCATCCCGTTTCTTCAAAAAGTTGACTTCTCGCACGCACAAAGGACATTGACCGTCGTAGAGTAGCTCAATCTGCCAAGATGGTGAAGGTTTAATTTCGACAGATTCGGGGAATTCGGTTTGAGAAGTAGGCATGGGTAAAATGCGATCGACTTGCGGGAACAGAAAGAGACTCGCCCAATTATTTTACATCAATTCCGCTGTAGGGACACGGCATTGCCGTCTCCTCATTTCGACTGCTTTGAAAAATCGTCCCAAAGGTGAATTAAGGATCGATCGCCCCCAATGCTACTATCAACAAGATACGAGAAAATATACTAAATTCTGTAGCCTGAGCAACAACTAAGTCAAGCGCCAGAAAATCGCCCCCAATCTAAAAGCAAAAATATACATGAACGTCAGAGTCCGTCTAGCCCCCAGCCCCACCGGAAACCTCCACATCGGTACCGCCAGAACCGCCGTATTCAACTGGCTATTTGCCCGCAACCAAGGCGGCAAATTCATCCTGCGGGTAGAAGACACAGACTTAGAACGTTCCAAGAGCGAATACACCGACAATATCGTTGAAGGGCTGACTTGGCTGGGAATGAACTGGGATGAAGGCCCAAGTTTCCAGTCGCAACGTTTGGATATCTACCGACAAACCGTCCAAACTCTTCTCGACAAAGGACTCGCCTACCGCTGCTACACCACTTCGGCGGAACTCGACCAAATGCGGGAAGCACAAAAAGCCAATAAACAGGCTCCCCGCTATGATAACCGGCATCGCAATCTGACTCCGGAAGAGCGATCGGCTTTTGAAGCCGAAGGGCGACAAGCTGTGATTCGCTTTATGATTGATGACGATCGCACAATTTCCTGGAACGACACAGTACGCGATACTGTTAGCTGGAAAGGTAGCGACCTCGGCGGCGATATGGTAATTGCCAGGGCTTCCACCGCCACTGACATCGGCCAACCCCTCTACAACCTCGCCGTAGTCGTTGATGACATCGATATGGCCATTACCCACGTCATCCGGGGCGAAGATCATATCGGGAATACTCCCAAACAAATCTTGCTTTACGAAGCTTTGGGCGCGACTATCCCAGAATTTGCCCACACGCCACTGATTTTAAACACCCAAGGGCAAAAACTTTCTAA
>JAYTZD010000306.1:0-1583 GCA_043742065.1 Oscillatoriales bacterium | reverse complement strand
CTCATTTCTTCTCTATGCCTTCGCATTAATTATTACTCCTGCTCTGGATAATATGTGGCAACTGTTGATTCCCAGTGTGCTATTTGGAGCTGCTCACGGCATGGTTTTTCCTGCTACTCAGGCTTTGTTAGGTGGTCTCGCTCCCCAGGAGTACCGAGGCGGATTTATGGCGGTGAATGCCACCGTTTTGTCGCTGGGGCAGTTTTTGGGGCCGCTGTTTGCTGGCATCGCTTTTGACCTTTGGGGAATGCGGGGGGTTTTTTATGCTAGTGCTGGTTTTGCGATCGCTACGCTCTGCTTGCTGATTGGGCTTTTTGCCAAGTTTCCTAAGAAGATTAAGTAAGAGAAATGAACCTTTCGAGTTTGTAATTAATAGTGGTTTCCTATGAAAAGAAAGATTGGTGTAACTACATGGGTTTTTGGCAGTAACGAGCTGGTTGATACAGCGGAAATCATTGCTAAAATGGGATTTGATGGTATCGAATTGTTTGTGGATATCGATCGCGTTTTGCCAAAAGATGTCAAAAATATTTTTGCCGATCGGGGCTTGGAAATTTTTTCGATTACTCCTGCAAATGTCGATTTAGGCAGCAGCGATCGCAATCTGAGAATAAGTGCGATCGATTACTACAAAAAACTGATTGATTTTGGTGCCCAATTGGGTGAGCCAATTATTGTCTGTCACGAATACATTCAAAATCAAATGGGGAGTATGTATGCGGGTTCGATCGAGCTTTTAGCAGAATCATGTCGAGAGATTTCTCTCTATGCCGAACCAGCGAATATCAAGTTAGGTTTTGAACCCCTCAATCGTTATTTATGCCGCTTCATTCTCACCAGCACTGATGCCATTTCTTTGTTTGAGCTGGTTAATGCATCCAATATGACCGCTGTTTTGGATGCCTTTCACATGAATCTTGAAGAAGACGATCCAGTCAAAGCTATCTTGCGGTGCGGAGAGCGACTTAGCCTTTATCAAATATCTGATTCCAACAGAAAAGGAATCGGATTTGGACACATTGATTTCAATCCGCATTTTGCTGCGCTTGACGCTATTCAATACACTGGCCCAATTATCATAGAATGTGCCACTCCCCGACAAACACCGAGTTCTCAAGTAGCAATCAATTTGGACGAACTGAAGTTAAATCTGTCAACAAGCTTAGACTGGTTGACCGAGAAAAACCAGACTGACTCATTAGTTATTGCATAGTTTCTGAAAAAAGGGCGATCGCCTAAAACCGTAAAACAACTACAAATATACAGGAAAAAACCATGAATCCAATCTATCCAGATCTGAAAGACAAGCACGTTTTAATCACAGGCGGCAGCAATGGGATTGGAGAAGCTTTAACTCGCGCGTTTGCTGAACAGGCGGCATTCGTCACCATTCTCGATAAGGATTACGATCGGGGTTTAGCAATAGCCAAAGAATGTGAAAGTTTTGGGTGCCAAGTAAATACCTATTCTGTGGATTTAACTGATACTTCAGCACTGACAGAAACCTTAACTAAAGTCAGAAAAGAAAGACCTGTTGTGGATGTCTTAATTAATAATGCTGGTTATGACCCCAGATATCCGTT
>JAYTZD010000305.1:0-6633 GCA_043742065.1 Oscillatoriales bacterium | reverse complement strand
TAGACAGGTAAAGTTCGCGGGCGGCCCCTTGGGCGACGCAACCGGGAAAGTAAGCATATTTGAGATTTGGGGATGGCATAATTGTTTCTGCTGGGGACACAAGGCAAGGGAAAAGACAGGAGGGCGGTGGAGGTCGGGATGCTTCCATCTTCGTTTCTCCTCTCCATATCCTTACCCAGTTTTAGACAATTATTATCGATGAGGACGCAGTTTTCTGGTTGGTGGCGGGCGATCGCTCCTGTTTGATAGTTCATAAAAATAATACGGGATGCGGGAAACGAGCGAGACTTTAGTCCTTCCTAGGGAAGCGGCGCGAGGGACTTCACTGGCCCGTGTTCTTAAAAATGTGGTATAATTTGAATTGTGAGTAGGAACAAAAACATCTACGTGTTGAAACATCCTAGTATCGGAGAAATCCCTGCAACTTAGTACGCCCCTAAAGAGGTAACACAAAAAGAGCTAATAATGGCAGGATGTTGAGCGTACCGTGTCTTGGCAAGCGTGATGGATTCTGAAAGCATTGGAAACAACAATCATTAGCTAGTAACTATCGCTTGACGATTGCTGACTAGGTAGACGGTGTTTGACGGCCGTAACGAGATTAGATTTAGGTAATACACGCTTGTCTAATTCTGTCAGTAGAATCTCAGTGGCGTTGACTCCCTGAGAGTGTCAATGGAATGTCTGAATTGGGGAAATTGTTAATTGTCTCCCATACAGACCGAGAGAACCGCATCCGCATCATCAGTGCCCGAACAGCCAATCGCCAAGAAAAGAGGTTTTATGAAGAAGCAAGTTGACGAGCTAGAGGATGAACTACGCCCTGAATACGACTTCTCTAACATGGCAGGGGGTGTCAGAGGCAAGTACGTTGAAAGATACCGGACAGGAACAAATGTGGTTCTTCTAGATCCTGATGTTGCCAAGGCTTTTCCGACGAATGCTTCTGTAAACGAGGCACTGCGGTTATTACTTCAAATTTCCCAGCGCCAGCAGCCTAACAACCCGGTTGGAGCGGACTGACTCAGTATTAAACTAGCGATCGCACCATAACGGTCCTTAAGTTGCTACCAATGCCCACGGCCCACTCCCTACACAAAGGGTCAGTTAGAAAAGCGGCAAGCCTTTTCCCCGAAGATCCCCCTTTCGGATAAGATCAGATACGCAGCAACCAATGCCGTGTTTCACCCTAGTCTCAAGACACAGGGTTTTTATACTTACTGGAGTTTTTTATGAGTCAAGACGACATTTTTGCTAGAGTCAAGAAAATCGTGGCAGATCAACTGGAAGTTGATCCGACCGAAGTCAAGCCCGAAGCCAACTTTGCTAACGATTTAGGAGCAGACTCCTTAGATACAGTAGAGCTAGTCATGGCCTTGGAAGAAGAGTTTGATATTGAAATTCCCGACGAAGCAGCCGAAGCAATTACCACGGTTCAAGCTTCTGTAGATTTCATCAGCAGTAAACTTGCGGCTCCAAAAGCATAAAATACCTGCCTTTTCCCTTAAGAGGAGAGATCTTCAACAACTGAAAACTCCTCTTTTGTTCTGCGTTCCGGGTGTTTAATTTTTTTGAAAGTGAAATCATGACAAATTTAGAGCGTAAGCGCGTTGTTATTACGGGTCTGGGCGCGATTACACCGATCGGCAATACCTTGTCTGAATATTGGGACGGGTTGCTTGCTGGGAAGAATGGTATAGGCCCAATCACCTTATTCGACTCGTCGCGGCATGACTGTCGCATTGCCGCAGAGGTGAAGGGTTACGACCCACACGACTATTTAGAGCGCAAGGAAGCAAAGCGGATGGATCGCTTTGCTCAATTTGGGGTGTCAGCCAGCAAACAAGCTTTGGCTGATGCGAAATTTGAGATTAATGACCTGAACGCAGAACAGGTAGGTGTCATTCTTGGCACTGGCATTGGCGGGCTGAAGGTTTTAGAAGACCAACAAGAGATCTATCTGAATCGTGGCCCCGATCGATGCAGCCCGTTTATGATTCCGATGATGATTGCGAATATGGCTGCTGGCCTGACGGCAATTCAAACGGGCGCAAAGGGGCCGAACTCTTGCGTAGTCACAGCTTGCGCTGCGGGATCAAATGCGGTGGGTGATGCGTTTCGCCTAGTGCAGGGGGGTTATGCCCAAGCCATGATTTGCGGCGGTACGGAAGCTGCTGTGACACCTTTGTGCGTGGCTGGTTTTGCTGCGGCGAGGGCGCTTTCGACTCGCAACGATGACCCGACTCATGCTTGTCGTCCCTTCGATCGCGATCGGGATGGTTTTGTGGTTGGCGAAGGTGCGGGCATTCTGATTCTCGAAGAAATGGAATATGCGATCGCCCGTGGTGCCAGAATTTACGCAGAAATCGTCGGCTACGGCTTAACTTGCGATGCCTACCACATGACTTCCCCAGTACCGGGGGGGAACGGTGCATCGCGAGCAATGGCTTTAGCGCTCAAAGACGGGGGTTTGACACCAGATATGGTGAGCTATATCAATGCTCACGGTACTAGCACGCTTCCCAACGATTCTACGGAAACGAAGGCGATTAAAAAGACTTTGGGAGACCATGCTTACAAAGTAGCCATTAGTTCTACCAAGTCAATGACCGGTCATCTTTTGGGTGGTTCTGGGGGAATTGAGGCGGTAGCTGCGGTAATGGCGATCGCCAACGACAAAATCCCACCAACAATCAATCTGGAAAATCCCGATCCTGAGTGCGATTTGGACTATGTTCCGCATACCAGTCGCGATTTAAAAGTTGATGTGGCGCTGTCGAATTCCTTTGGATTTGGCGGCCACAACGTGACGCTGGCATTCAAAAAGTTTGTGCGGTAACGGACTATTTGAAAGTCGAGAATTAAAAGGTGAAGATTAAATTTTCACCTTTGTAGGGTAGGCATCTTGCCTGCCCTAAATTTTATATTGTTGGCATTGGGGGGATATGAGTGAAATTAGTGCTGAGCAAATACTTCAAATTAAAGCTATTGTTGATCGATATGAAAATTTCAAATGTGTTGAATGCGCCCAAGCAATCCGAGATTACTTGATAAGTCAAGGAATTCATGGAAAGCGTATAAAACTGTACACTGGAGAGGCGATAGGTTGGAATAGCAACATTTATGATGATAGCGTACCGGGAGAGGCTATTTCAGTTAATGGTCGTCATGAAGCAATTGCCATCTTTCTCAACAATGTGGAAACAGTTTTTGACAACCATCATGCTGACGGACTTCCGAGAGATGAATGGATGGCAAATCTACAGTTTCATGATAAAATATTGAATAATCGACAGTTTCAAACTAAGGAAGAAGAGTTTTAAATGGAAACAACAAGTGTAAAAACCGAAGTGGCTAATAACAAGCTAGAAGTTAAATCGGAATACTTATTAGACTTACTGCAAAGAATCAAACAGAGACCTGGTATGTACTTGGGCAAGTGTTCAATCACCCGTCTACGGGCGTTTATAGATGGATACGGTATGGCGAGAGCGGAACTTGGTTTGCCCAGAAGTCCACAAGAACAAGATTTGAACGGATTTCAAGAGTGGATACAGGAAAGATATAAAATTACTTCAACCCACGGATGGGACAGTATCATTCTCTTCTTCTCTGCTGATGAAAAAGACGCTCTCGATCGATTTTTCAAACTGTTGGAAGAATTTTTGAATCGCGATAAAATGTCCGAGGACAAAGACAATTAGCAGAGATGTATCAAATTCTCACTTCACAATGCCTGGAGTAAGATTTCACCTTAATTCTAGGAAGTAATTGCCGAAATCGAATATTTATCGCCCGCTGAGCTAGGATATTTAACAGAAAACGCTTGCACATTTTCCTGATTCAAATTAGCGGCGTAATATTGCTTGAGCTTGTCAAAAGTCAGCTCGCCTCCTGTAAACTCAGTTGTATAACCTGTTTCAATTTCACCCATATACCCCAAAGCTGCTGCAAAGCCTTCGGGATCTTTCTGTGCCTCAATTTGAACAGATGAAGGACTTCCTGAAGTGTTTTCGTAAACTAAGGTGATTACTCCTTTTCTTTCCTTTTTCCATTCAAAAAGACTGATTTTTCCCTTATTAATTTCAATAAAATTCTCGCCGTTTTTGACAATTAAGTAGTTTTCTACATCCAAAAGTATCGGTGGATCGGAAACTATTGTTAGTTCTCCCCATTCCCCTCTTAAATAGTATTTGCCATCCGCGCTAAAAAAATCGTCTATATTCCCGTAATCAACGCTACCATCTGGATCTGCAATTGGGCTGATGTTGTTCAGAACCAAATCGTAGGTTTGAGGGTGAGGAAAATTGACCGTCATCCGCCGATAACAATACTGTTCCCCTGGTAAAGGCTGAGTGTATAGAGAGTGATTTCCAGTGAGGACAGCTTCCAAGAGGATTTGTATAGATGTTTTAGCATTAATGCTAAGTACATAGCTATCCTCTAGATAAATATTTTCAAATCCCGAAAACTGCCAGTAGTTTAAGCGTTCCATTGTTAAATGTCCCAATCAATAGGAGTATGATTAGCTGGACTTCTTCTGTTAGAGTTGCCATAATTCACGATAAATTAGCTGATTCTCCCGGCACCAACCCCAACCGATATCGGTACAAAGCCACAGGATGCCCCCCAGCAGCAAAATAATCCGGGTCTTGTGGCGACAAATAAATCGCTGTCACCTGATCGGCTTCAATTTTTCTACTCGCAGAATCGCTATTTTCCCCATCTCCAACAACTCGATAAGCCGTGGTTGTTTCCACCTCATTTAAATAAATATCAGACTCTCCCCGAAACACTTGCTGAGAAATTTCTGTAGATACAAACTCGCCAGGATTCGGTGTCTCTGTTCCTCGGCCTGTCACAATTGAAATTAGTTGCTTCTCTCCTTTCAAAACCGTAATTTGGCGGTTGGGATTAGTCGGATCGACTTTCACTGAAAGTACAGCGCCATTGCCCAAATAAGCCTTGGCGATATTTAAACCATTGAAATTGCGATCGGCTACAATTTTCTGAGCTAGTTTATTTCTATTATTTAAAATAAAACCAGTATTTTTTTCCGGTTGAAACCGCACTTTAAATAAAACCGGCTGCTGCAAATAGCGCCGATTTCCCTCAAACCCAGGAGTGATAATATTTGGGGCTAAAGGCGCTGCTAAATCCACCAAAGTGCTGGCAACATTCCAATTACCAGCCATCCAGTCTGGATACACCAAATCTCCCTTAGCTACAGCGATAGAAGGCTTGCTGTCCCAATTTGGAAAGCTCGATATGCGATCGACCAAAACCCCCGCCCTCGCACCACCACCCCACAGCAGTAAGGTCAAAAACAGACAAAAACCCCAAATTAATTTCATATTTCAGAAACAAGCAAAATGCCTGTTGCACAAAAATCAATATTTTTCTTGTGGGGTGGGCATCCTGCCCGCCCCAAATATAGAATTTCCAGGTAAAAAAACCTATTTTTAAATTGACTCAACAGGCGCAGGTTCCCAAACTTCCCCGTATTTCTCCTTCAATTCGTGCCAATTCTCCACCTGTCCCGGTTCATATTCCCCCGGTTTTCCCCACTGCAAAAAAGCACTCAAAGCAGGCTCATTTTGCTTATCCAAAAAACGAATTGCATAAGTAGTGAAATTGCCTCTTTTTGCCTCACCAGTCTCGAATTTCACCTGTTTGATTTTGTCCATATTCAGGTGAAATTCAAATATTTCGGCGTGCATATTGGCATATTTTCCTTTCGGCAACTCCGCATAAAACAGCTTGTGAATTGAACCGCGCACTTCCAGTACAGCCGCGCTGCTAGTCACGATCAAACGCAAGGTTCCCAATTTTTCGCAAGCTTCTAAGAATTCTTTCAGATTAGACATAATTTAATTTGGGAATGGAGGAATGGGGAATTGGGAATCGGGCATTGGGCATTGGGCATTGGAAATTAGAACCAATACGAATAACAACCAACCAATGACTAATGACCAATGACTACTGACTACTGACTAATGACTACTTTTCGTGCAATTCGTAAGCAGCGACAATCCGCTGTACTAATGGGTGTCGCACCACATCTGCTTGAGTGAATTCGCAAAAAGCAATCCCTTCAACGTTACCCAGAATTTTTTGGGCGACTGACAATCCCGACTGCTGATGCGGCGGTAAATCTGTTTGAGTTATATCGCCAGTTACTACCATTCTCGATCGGAAACCGAGACGAGTCAACACCATTTTCATTTGAGCCGGTGTCGTATTTTGAGCTTCATCCAAAATTACGAAAGCATTACTGAGAGTGCGGCCGCGCATATAAGCTAAAGGAGCGACTTCAATCAAGCCTCTTTCCATTAAATCGGCCATTTTTTCGGGGTCGATCATTTCTTGGAGGGCATCGTAAAGCGGGCGTAAATAGGGATCGACTTTTTGCTGCAAATCTCCCGGCAAAAATCCTAATTTTTCCCCAGCTTCTACGGCTGGCCTGGTTAAAATTAGCTTTTCATACTGTTTGCTTAACAGGGCTTGGATGGCGAAAATAGCTGCTAGAAATGTTTTGCCAGTACCGGCTGGCCCGATGCAAAAAGTCAGGTCATGGGTGCGTACAGCTTGGACGTACTGGCGCTGTTTGAAGGTTTTGGCTCGAATTTCTTC
>JAYTZD010000304.1:0-6645 GCA_043742065.1 Oscillatoriales bacterium | reverse complement strand
GCAGCGACTCGACATTTTTCTCTGGGGCAATGCGGCCTTGGTAAACAAAAATGCGATCGGCTTTTAATTCCGATTTCAACCCAGAAGGCCCCGGAGAATACTTAACTGCGTCTACTCCGTTGGGAATCACAGCCACCCGATCCTCCGGCACTCCCAACTTCACCAATATATCCCGCTGAATCTGAGAAAACACGATTGTGGAGTCGTAGTGAGCCAAAAAGGGAGCGTAGAGTTGATACATCAGGTGTTGGGTTCCTGATGTCAAATTCCGCAATTTGCGATCGAAGGGCGGATGAAAAGTTGCCACCAGAGGTATATTCAATTCTTGGCAAATTTCCGGTAGCAAAAAGTCTAGAGGCGAAAGCGTCAGGGAAGCGTGAACAACATCCGGTTGCAGTCGCCGCAGCGATTTCATCAAGACTTTGCTAGATTTGAAAGTGGGAATTGTGTAAATTTGTGACTTGTAGAGACAGGGTAAGGAGACTTCGTTGCAACTTGCGGGTGCGAGAGATTGAGCAAATGAAGTTGGAGCAATTCCTGTTCCCCATTTCCCATTTGCCATACTCCACGCGGCTTTATTTCTGTCAAGTTCGGCTTCTTGGGCAAAGTGCAGGAAACTGACCTGGTAGCCCCGGTCTAATAGTGCGTTGGTGACTTCCCTAGAATAAGTGACGTTACCACAAAAAGGTGATTTTTTTCCCAGCCAAGCGATGTGCATTCAAGTAAATTTGAGTTTGTTATTTTATGGGAGTCGATCGACAGTGCTCTTACTACGCGAAATATACCAGGTTAAGAGACCTCCAACGATCGCTAACCCAGCCAAAGCCAAAAATACTGTCGGCAAACCCAGAAATGTTTCGGCGACTCCCGCCAAAGCCAATGGTAAACTTAAGGCGATATTCGTGGCATTATTTTGCAGCCCGAAAACTTTTCCCCGCATTTCTTCTGGGGTTTCTGCTTGAATTGTGGTCTGCATCGGCACTCCAACTATAGCCGCAAATACACCCAACAGGGTAATAAACAGTACGGATATCCACAAATGGTGTGTAAATGCAGAAAGACCGATCAGAGCAACTGCCATGCCGATCGATCCAATTAAGCTAAGTTGGGTATGAGAAAATTTGTGGCCGAGATAGCCCACGGTTGTAGCCCCAGCCGCCATCCCGACACCCACAGCGGCTAGCAAAAAGCCAAATTGGGAAGCTTTCATTCCTGGCAGAATTTCGGCCAACCGTACCGCGATTACGGCTAAGGCTGCAAAAATTGAAAATAGAATAATTAGTTGAATTAAAGCATTACGGACTTTAGGTTGGTCGTTGATGTAACGCAGCCCGTCTTTCAAATCTGCTAAGGGATGTGGCGGTTCGTGTTCCACCTCAGTTTTTTCGCCTGTTTGCAATGAAAGTAGTAGCAATCCCGCAATGGCGTAACTTCCTCCTACTACTATTTCTTTGCCAATTCCTAGTCCGCCACCGAGGTGAGTGAATAGGCTGTCGGCTAATGCTAGCAAGGGTTCTCCGACTGCAAAGCCGATAATTACTGAACCCATCATCGTTGTGGTGTAGAGCGAGTTTGCCGATAGCAGGTGGCGACGTTCGACAATGAGGGGAATGACTGATTGTTCTGCTGGGGCAAAAAATTGGGTGAGGGTGGAAACTAGGAATGTAACTAGCAGCAATAAGCAGAATCCGAGGGGCAATTGACCTAGTTCAAAACCGTCTGAGAGCCACAGCAGCAGTGGTAGGGTTAAGACTAGGCCTCCGCGCAGCAGGTTTGTGGCGACTAGCACTGCTTTTTTTGGCCACCTATCGACGTAGACTCCGGCGGCGGCCCCGAATAGGACTGCGGGGATTGTAAAGGCGATCATGATTGCTGACACCCATCTGCTGATGGTTTGATCGGCGGCTTGGAAGTGGCTGGCTACGAGGGCGATCGTCAATACGAGATAAACTTTATCTGCTAGTTGGGAGAATACTTGTCCACTCCACAAGGCCAGAAAGTTGCGGTTTTTGAGAATTGGCAAAAATCCTCTTTCTGTTGCTGTTTGGGGATTTCCGACAACTGCTTCGTCTGTGGTGGCTGGTTCGGGGATGCTTGGCTGGGCGGGCGTTTCTGCAGGTGTTTTACCGTTGCCATTTCCCCAGTTTGGTTCTGGAGTGTTGGGATATTTAGCCATTTCTGGGTCTTGTATTTTGCTCCATTGATCGTCCACGGGATGAGAGTGGAAGTCGGACAAGTTTTCTCGTTCTTCCATTTTGTGGTGAGTCACGGCCAAAACAGATATTGTCAAATCAGAATCAGATAATCGCATCATGGGGTTTGGGTCAGTCGCTTGGGTGGAGGTTGGGTGCGAGTTGAAATTTTAATTAAGGCTTTGACAGCCAACTTTATTGACACTCTCAGCTCTAAAGAGACTGAGATTCTTTAATCAACGAGCCAACTTGCTTTGACAGGATTTCTCCAACCAAAGTAGAGGTCAATTCTCCTAAAGCGCTGCTCGGATCTAGCCCGAAAGTTCCGGTATGCCCTACCGTACTCAATCCTCGACTCAGGATATTTCTAGCTGCATTGAAATCTCTATCCATCACGCAACCACATTGACAAACGTGGGTACGAGTGGATAGCGTTTTCTTGACAATTTCACCGCAGTTAGAGCATTCTTGGCTGGTATACTGCGGATTAACCGCAACCGTTACTTTCTCAAATACTTTGGCAAAGTATTCAATCCAGACACGGAACTGATACCAAGAAGCGTCATTAATGGACTTAGCTAGACAGTGATTTTTCACCATGTTTTTAATCCTCAAATCTTCGTAGGCTATCAAGTCGTTTGACTGAACTACGCACCGTGCTAATTTCACAGCATGGTCTTTACGTTGCCTACTTATTTCGAGGTGGCGTTTTCCGAGAATCTGTCTGGCTTTGCCTCGATTCTTTGAACCCTTAACTTTTCGGGAAACACGACATTGACAACGCTTGAGGACTTTTTCGCCTTTGCGGAGGCATCTCGGATTTTCAACCATTACTCCATTGGAATCGGTGTAATATTCCTTCAGTCCTACGTCCAAGCCAATGGTATTTCCAGAAGGTTCCGTTTGTTCTTTTCGGTTAACATCAATACAAAATTGAACATACACACCGTCTGCACGTTTGATCAATCTTACCCGTTTTATTTGGCTAATTTGATAGAAGTGCAAATCGCGAGTTCCTTTTAGTTTGAGTTTACCGATTCCCTTTTTGTCGGTAAACTTGATTGATTTTCGATCTTCTGCAAGCTTCCAACCTGTCGTTTTATACTCAACAGAGCGACAATCTCTCTGGAATTGCGGATATCCTTTTTTGCCAGGAATAGCCTGTTTGCAGTTGTCGTAGAATCGGGAGATAGCAGACCATGTTCGTTCGGCACTAGCTTGTCTAGCCTGAGAGTTAAGTTCCGAAGCAAACGGAAATGATGCAGCCAGTACAGCGCAGTATTTATTCAAATCGTACCTGTTGCTTTTTGGGTTGTCTATCCAATAGCGCAAACAGCTATTTCGGACAAATTGGGCTGTACGAATTGCTTCGTCTACTGCTGCAGACTGACTTGATTTTCCGTAGGTCTTAAACTCAAAAACTAACATGGCTTTACCTCCTGATTTTATATTCTAGCACTTGACATGAAATTAGGATAAAATAGAAAGATTCAAGGCGGTTGAAACCGCCCGTGTCGCTTTCATCTCAGGTCTGAAGACTCTGAGTTTTCCGCTTTCCGTTTGTTTTTTTTATAAGGGTCTTTCGACTTCACGTGAGTTTACTTTTTGGTTCGGATTCCCCGCTGCTTTGGGGTGAGACGGTGCCGATCGCTCTTTTTCCTCTCTTCAAAACTCAAAACTCTCTAGGTAAGCATCGATCGAACTTCCCGATCGAATCACACAACCCAAATGATACTGTGCATATTGTCGCAAAATATTTTCTACTGCCACCCAAGCTGCTCGATCGCTAATCTCCTCTGTTGCTAGTTCTGGACTCCCCAATTGTTGCAGTGCATTTAGTTCCATAGCATTAATCTGAAAATCTGTCAAGTATTTACTAGCAGAAGTTTTGGAAGCACGGGAGGCGAAATTAAAGCCAGATCCGGTTGTTTGCGCTCGTTCTATCTCTAGCTTAACTAACTCGGACAAGCTGAAGGTTCCCCCAGAAGGTATGCTAAATCCGATTTTCCAGTTAGGATCGGTGAAATTTGGGGTCAATGGCTGTGTGGTGGCGCAGCAGACTTGGACTTGGGGTGCCACACCGGCTAGGGCTAGCAGGTGGAAAATGCCCTGATCTAGATGGGCGATTAGTAAGGTTAAGGAGTCTGTGTCTGTGCGATCGGATAAACGCTCTAAACGGCTCAGGTGTTCGCTCAGCAAGCAGAATAGTTCTTCTTGGGGCTCGTCGGACAAAGCGCTGGCGATCGCCAATTCAGCTAAATATTGAGCCGATGAGAGTTTTCCCAGGTTGCGACTCAGCCCCGAATGCGATTGTACAGTTTCGGCTTGGGTAATTTTGTCGAGCGATCGACCTTTGGCAATTAGCAATTCGTTGACAACAAATAATTCGCTTCTACCGCCAATGGTCGATCGTGGTTTGCGTACACCCGGTGCCACGGCTCGAATTAACCCGAATTCCCGTGTTAAGACTGTCAACACGCGATCGGATTCGCCTAGAGGTGCACTCTTGAGATTAATGCCAGTTGCTTTGTAAGTTCTAATCATTTGTTATTTGTTACTGGTTATTTGTTACTGGTTATTTGTTACTGGTTATTTGCGGTTCCCTGAGCGGAGTCGAAGGGTCGAAGGTATTTGTTATTAATACTAAGTATATGAGCGGTAAAATACATAAGTATGTCATTTAAACATTGATGAATAAACCATTTTTTTATTTCCGTGTGCAAGTCCCGAACGTCCCGAACAATCAACAACTAAGAAATAACAAATAACCCTTCGACTCCGCTCAGGGTACTACCAATAACCAATAACTAATAACCAATAACCAGTCAACAATCAACAATTAACGATCATCTAAATTATCACGCTGACGAAGTAATTCAGGGCCACGAGAAGTCCCCAAACGAGTTGCACCAGCAAGTACCAAATCTATCGCTTGTTCATGAGTCCGAATTCCCCCAGCCGCTTTAATCCCAATCCGTCCCTTCGTAATTTCCTTCAACAATCGCACATCATCAACAGTCGCCGCGCCAAAAAAGCCAGTGTTGGTTTTGATGTAAGCGACACCAGCTTCCATACAAATCTCTGCCGCTAATTGTTTCTCTGCATCGGAAAGCAGCGAACTTTCGATAATTGCTTTGATGGTGAGATTAGTTTCTTCGCAAATTTGAGCTAATTCTCGGTGGAATTCGTCAATTCTTCCAGCTTTCAATAATCCTAAGTTAACGGACACATCTAACTCTACGGCTCCATTATCTGCTGCTTCTAGAGCTTCGTAAAGTTTCACTGTTGAAGTCGAAGCACCAGTGGGAAAACCTATAACAGTACAAACTTTGGGGCGTTTGTCATGCAGTAACTCAACAGCCTGTCGGACGTAGGATGGATAGACGCACACTGTGACAAAGCCAAATCTATCTGCTTGTTGGCAAAAGTGTTCTACTTGCTCTGGTGTGGCTGTGGGGTCGATCAGGCCGTAATCGATCAAGGGGGCAATATCGATGTCTGGCTGGTTTGAACGCATTGTGGGTTTTTATCTGAAATAAGGGCTTCTTTATTATCTAACGAATTTGCCAATCCTTGACCGAAAGCAGCCAGAGTAAAAGCTACCGGATTCATTCATGAGGTCGCTTTTTTTAATTTTCCGATCCTAAAATCGATCGACCTTCCTACAGCTTCGATTAAGTACAAATACTCAATTTCGTACTCGTAAAAACTCTTACGGGAATTGCGTTGTTTATTTATACTAAAAAAAGAAATTTTAGTATCTATCTTTAGATACATTTTTCATCTTTCTTTAGGTATACTTTGTTAAAGGGAGTTACAGTAGAGCCTACGTCAGCTACGCTAGGGCAGAGCCTGGTAGCAACTACTGCTTTTATTCTTTCTTAGTAGTGCTTTAAAAACCTAACAGCCAAGCATGAATCATTTGGAACTCGAACAAGAAATTGGGAAGATGGCTAGGGCGATGATGACTCGCAATAGTCTAATTGGTAAAGATTTGATTGGAGATCTCAGAGGGCGGCTGTCTGTTGAAAGTATAGCTGCTGTGCTGATTGTCAGTATTGAACGTTTAATTTGGTCGGACTGCGAATCTGTGGTTTGGAGTGTAAGTTATTTGATTCCTGCTGATTTAATGGAAGAAATTCGCCGAATTACTTCGCTGGTTGTTTGCAAGCGTTTGATGGGCAAGGGTTTTTTGCTGGGGCAAGATTTCAGTATTGATTTGAGAGGCAATTTGCTGTTGAGCGAGAATGCTAAAACAGCGGTTGTTGTTGGTTGAATCATCACAGTTCTTGGTGTATAGTTGACGGCGCATTAATTCGCTATATCGTATTTCCTTCCCACTTAAAAGATGGGATTTTCACACTCCCGAAATTAATTTATGAACTTGATTCAAAACTTGGAAGCTGCTTGGTATTATCATCTGGGTTCACGTCAGCTCGAAGCTCAAGACAAT
>JAYTZD010000303.1:0-6646 GCA_043742065.1 Oscillatoriales bacterium | reverse complement strand
CGAAGCATTTCGGCAGACAATTTATTAGTGAGAATCAGAGATTGACTACCGAAATGCTTCGCCCCTACGAATATATTTGCAAAAGTGGGATGCACCCGTTTGATAAAGCATCAGAATGATAGAGGAGACGGCAATGCCGTGTCCCTACAACGTTATTTTGGGTAGGGACACGGCACTGCCGTCTCCTAATTTTTGTTGGTTGATTAATTAACCGATGTTAACTGTTTCTCCTTAACTTCAATCGGTGCAGTCAAAGCATCCTCCAAATCAGCACAACCTAATTTTTCTTCCAAAATTGCCATCACTTCGCGACCGAAATCATTGGAATTTCGTTGCCAAGCTTCTAAACAAACTTGTCCGAAAAATGAACCAAAAGGCTCTGGATTCCATAGCAACTTCCGGGCATTCCAAGGCATTAAGCTCATTGGATCATAACCAGGTTTTAGGATATCTTTTTTGAAGGCGTATTCTTCCAAAATGGTGTGGGGCTGCAACCCGATAAAGAAAATAGCCGGTTCTACTTTATCGACTCCGAAAATTCGCTCTAATTCCCGGTGATAGGCAATAGTTTGGCGGATGGTTTCAAAGGTTTCGTCAATTACATTAAATGAGTAATTCACGGAAACCACATCGTTGTAACCGGCTGCTTTTAAATCGCGGCAATTTTCCAAAACAACGCGCAAGTTGTAACCCATCCGCATTTTGCGAACCAGTTCCTGGGAACCGCTGGTAATGCCGATTTCAAAGTAATTCATCCCCGTTTTTACCATCAAATCGCACAATTCTGGTGTGAGATTGTCCGCACGGATGTAAGCCGCCCAGTGGATGTCTGTCATGCCGTCGGCGATGATTTTTTGCAGGAGTTCAACTGCATCGTCGATGAATTTGCGGGCTGGGATAAATTGAGCGTCGGTAAACCAGAAATTGCGGATACCTCGATCGTACAATTGTCTAATCTCCGCCACCACCTCATCCGCTGGATTGATCCGCACTTGCTTACCTTCAATCACCGTGTAAATGCAGTAACAGCAGTTGTGAGGACAACCGCGCTTGGTTTGTACCCCGATGTAAAAGTCGAGATCCTGTAGATAATATGAAAATTCTGGCCAAATGGTCTCGATGTACTTATAGTTACAGGCGGTCTTCTCGATGTTGGCTGGCTTTTCATGAATTAGTCGATCGCGCGGCACTGTCTCACCTACGACATAACACCGTTCCTGAGCCAAATCTTCCCCTTTAATCAACTTCTCCAGCAGCGCCTCGCCTTCTCCCACCGAAACCACAGTCCCCGGCGGCAAACTACGTCCCAACTGCTCGTAAAACACGCTCACAGCCCCACCACCGACCACTGCACGAGCTTCAGGACGGTATTTCCGGGCCCGATGCAATCCGCGCTTAATCAAGCCCAAATTGCGCCACAGCTCAGTGTAGTAGGAGATTGCCAAACGCAGTCCCCCAAATGCTCCCCGCATTTTAATTAGGGGATTGTTGGCGTAGTAAAACTCGAAGGCATTTTGCAGGGGATTGCCGCCTCTTCCGCCCACAGGTGCGTAAATTTGAATGTCTCGCCAGGAGAAAACTAGCAGCGTCGGTTGAAATTCGTCCACTGCGAGATCTAGGGCCTTAGCGTAATCCAGCGGTGGCACTGCACCGACATCGAAAATGCGCTGTTCGACATCGGGAAACAGCTTGTGGACATGATCCGAAAGATACACTACTCCGATCGGGAAAATTGGATTGCAAGGGAGGCGAACGTACAGAACTCGGTTTTCCATGATTGCCATATCCTTAAATTTCAAGTTTTTTGTATATATTTTTAATATAACTTTACAATATCTCTAATTTTCCTAATCTAAAATTAATTTTTTTTAAACTTTCTTAAGCTATTGGAAGTTGAGCCTGTTGGTGCGGCTGGGCTAGAGGAAGAGAAAATATTTAATTTTTGAGTAAATACCGCTTATTTTGACTGAAATCGACCATAAAAGCGAATATCCGGTCTTTTATGGCCAAATTGGCACGATCGCCTGCTAATATGCTCACGAATCGGTAGTCCGCATTACAACAATTTGGGATCGCAAGATGTTAATTTTGGAAGATAACCAAAACTTTTATTCAAGGCTCCCCAGCAGTTATGGCTCAAATTCTTGACCCACTACCCTTTGACACCGACAGCAAAATTCTCTGTTGCTACGTCAACGCCACCAGTCAAATTCAAATTGCTCGCATCACCAACATTCCTAGCTGGTATTTTGAGCGAGTGGTATTTCCCGGACAACGCTTAGTGTTTGAAGCCATGACGGCAGCATTACTGGAAATTCACACCGGGATGATGGCCAGTGCAATTTTGTCTGATACAATTCCTTGCGATCGCCTGCAAATTAACGAAGGCCCCTATTCTGCGATCAATCCTAGCAGATCTCGATCGGAAACTGCGATCGATCGCCCCTCAACGACAAGCCGCGCTAAATTTAGAGAAATCTCAGAACCTTTGACAGTACCTGCGCTAACAGTGGTTGATTGAGGTGGGACTTCAATTTTGGGATTCTGATGAGAGTTAATAAATTTTCCATTTAAGAAATAAACCTTGTACAAAATCCGCTCTTAGTTTACCCAAATTTGTGAGAGCGGTTTTTTTACTTTTGATTTCTTCCTTCTTCTTTAAATCCGTTAAATCCGTTAAATCCGTTACAGAATCCGTTGCCGAACTTCCTTCTTATGTCAGTAAAACCTATTGAATCACTATCCTCAAATCCCATATTTGAGCCTGCGCTATTCCGGCTTTCTCCCTTGATTAGGATCACGCTGTTGAGTTTGTACGCAGCTTTGACAATTCCCTTGCCTTTTTTGTCGGAAGTAACATCTGCACCAGTTTCTCCTAATCTGATGTGGGCGGGAATTGCGATCGGCGCTGTGGGTTTATACGGCGTACTCAGTGAAAGGGTAATTGTGAATGATGACGGAATTCAAGTCACCTATCCTAACTGGTTTCCCAAAATATTTCGCAAAGGTTGGTCGCTACCTTGGACGGAGGTGAAAGCTCTCAAACCTCGATCGACTGGTCAAGGTGGTTTGGTTTACTATTTTTTGAGTCATTCGGGTGAAGGTTATTTGCTACCAATGCGGGTGGCTGGATTTGCTAAGTTAGTTCGTTTAGTAGAAGCAAAAACAGGTATTGATACTACAGATGTTCGCCCTCTTTCTCAGCCTTGGATGTATTTAATTTTGCTCTTTTGTACGCTACTGTTGCTGTTGGTTGATGGGTGGACGATTGTCACTGCGATCGGGTTAAAAAATTAGCTGTTCGCTGTTGTTATTGGTGATATCAAATCCGGTTGCACCGGAATGATATAGAGGAGACGGCAATGCCGTGTCCCTACCTAAAATAATACTGTAGGGACACGGCACTGCCGTCTCCTAATTTCGGCTACTAATAATTCCGATGCTACCGGAATTGATATGAGAAGTAGGTTGGGTTAAGCGATAGCGAAACCCAACACCTTTTTTGGATTAAATTAAGAGTTGGGTTTCGTGGCTCAACCCAACCTACATAGTATCAACCATCAACGAGTAGCAATCATTCCCGTTTGACGTGCGTAAGCAAACAGTCCGCCAGCATCAATGACTGGGCCTACTTCTCCCAAAGGTTTGAGATCATAAGTGCGATCGAGAGTATGGTTGATAATTTGCCCTGCTGTAAAGTCGATCGTCACTTCTTGGCCTGTCGCAAATACATCGCAGAGCCGATCGCCCGACTCGATCGGATATAATTCACCAGTAGCCGAACAATTGCGAAAGAAAATCCGCGCATAGGACAAAGCTACCACAGCTTCCACACCAGCGGCCCCAAGTGCGATGGGAGCGTGTTCCCGCGAAGAACCGCAGCCAAAATTTTCGCCAGCAATGATAATCTGATAGCGGGTTTTCATTGCACCCGGTTCCATAAACTTACCATAGCGATCGGGCAACCCGATCATCGCGTAACTTCCCAATTTCTCGTATTCGTCGGGCTTCGAGGGAACCAAAGTCAGGTATTCGGCTGGGATAATTTGATCTGTATCGATGTTGTCATCTAGTACAAAAATTTGACCGCTAATTACTTTACTCATAATTTATTTTCCCTTCGCCTCGAAGATGCTTTTGTGATCATTTTGAAGTCAAATCTGTATGCAATATCTGCACTTGTCTATTTTAACCTGGGAGTGTCAATGATCATCTGTATAGGTAAAAATTCAGCTCCGAAAGTTTTTGTCAAAAATTAATAGATTGCTAAGCATCAAAATATTTCTATGGTGAATACAGTAGATGATATTGCGCGACAAGCTCGCCAGGGATCGGTCGCAGCAATCATTCAAATCCTTAACGACCAACTCGCAGAGATTGGAGTAAGAACTAGAGCCGTGTTTGCAGATGGGGTGCTACAACTGCTGTGCGAAGCTGCAACAGCCGATTTATTAGAACAGTCTAGCTTGGTCGATCGCCTCACGCAAATTTTGGAGCAACTTTCGCCCCGCAATATTCGCCGAGTCAAGATTAACAGCCGGCTTGTCCGAGAACATCAACTGCTGTGGCTGGAAGAAATTAGTCGTGATCCGGAAAATCAACTGCTGTGGTCTCAAGAAATTAAACTAAGAAGAGTCTATTTTTGGCAACGTTTCGCGATCGACCAAAAAGAACGCCAAGGCCACAAACCAGCTTTGCCCAAAATGACCACCCATCCTCGATTGTCGATGCAGGAACCGCGACAATTTCAGCGCGGAATTATCGGCGGAGTCAGCCTCAGCCTGTTGTTACTCATCGCTGTCGTAGCCATCTACAAGGCGCTCAATTCCCCATCGCCAAACAGCACAGTCGCTACCACCCAAGCAGTGACGACTCCGATTTCCCCGCCAAGCCCCCAGCAAATAGTCCAGGTGAACTCAGACTCTTTTGCACAAGCAGTGCGACTGGCCGAACAAGCCGCCACAGAAGGTAAAACAGCACAATCTCGCGAAGATTGGTTAGTTGTGGCTGCTAAGTGGCAGCAAGCTTCTGATTTAATGGCCACAGTGCCATCGAAACATCCCCGCTACACAACGGCAGCCAACCGGACAGCAGTTTACGATCAAAATAGTAAAAAAGCCCAACAGGAAGCACAAAAAAAGTAAGTAGGGAAACGGCAGTGCCGTGTCCTCCTTATCTAATCAGGAGACGGCAATGCCGTGTCCCTACCCAAAATAATCTTGTAGGGAAACGGCATTGCCGTCTCCTCATTTCCACTGGAAAATTTAAACTTTTGTGATTCCGATCACTCGGTAAGTAGATTTGGATCACAAAAAAAAAATGCTAAAATCACAGACTGAAATAAGAAACATCACAGATTGTGGAGAGGGGCGTCACCAAGCAGTGACCAAAAAAGCTGGATAATGATAGCCTCTATCTTTGCATAGATCGCAAACTCAAACGTCTTAAAATATAAGGCTTGACAGCCATGACAAATTATCAGGGAAGTCAAGATTATGAGCCGATCGACCGATCGCCCTCAGAGTCTTGTACGTTGCATCTAGAACCAATCACTGAACCAAGATCAATCCAAAAATTTCTGGATCGAATCATGCAGTACCAGGTCGATCCTGCTCAAATAGCGTGGCAAATTTGCCAAATAATTGCGACAAACTCTGACGAAGAAACGCTGCTGTTGCAAATAGCAAACACTTTAGGAACCGCTTGTCAAGCAGACTACTGTTTGGTTACTGCTGTGACTGACAATCAAATCGTAATTCCGAATACTGGTTGGGTAATTTTGGGCGATCGCCCAAATTCCACAGTTGTTTCTGATCCCACCACAGGTTTAACTCAAACAACCAGATTCAACTCGCCCGATCGTTCGATCGAACATCCCCTTTTCCTCAATTTACTCGCAGACGGTGAGATGGTAGCGATCGCCGACATTCAAGATTGTGAGACAACCAGCGCGCCCAACTCCCCTGCCTTATCCCTTCCTTTCCGGGCGATTTTGGCATCGCCAGCGCGATTTTGTGGCGCGATCAATGGGATGATTATTCTGGGGAAATTGCAACCCCACGAGTGGTCTGCTACCTCGCGCCAGTGTCTAGAGTTAGTCTCAAGTGCGATCGGCTCCGCCATTTCCCACATTCAAAAAAATCAACAAATTACCAAATTAAACCAACAGTTACAACGACAAGCTAAATACAAAAATCTCCTCAACAGCGTTGTCAAAGAGATTAATACAAATTCAGAAATCGATCTGATTTTGCAGCAGGTGATTGAAACTACCGCCAACACCCTGGAAGTAGATCAAGTTCAAATTCTGCTATTGAAATATACAGAACCACTTTGGAAAACTCACCCTACCAATCAAACTCCCAAAGCAAAAATCGCATTGATTTGTGAATACGAGCAAAAAAAAGATCAAACTAAATCGGCAATTGAACAAAGCGAAGTTAGTCAAAAAATATTCACGTCTCAAACCAAAACTAAAACTAAAACTACTAATTCAAAATTCAAATTTACAGATTCAAAATCTCACAATCCACCTGATATTTGGATGTCGCAATCTAGCTTGTTCCAGTCAGCATTCAACAGCGCACCCGAATCCTTTGCCCTTAGTGATGTCGGCGAAGTAATCATCAAAGAACAGCAACACCTA
>JAYTZD010000302.1:0-3391 GCA_043742065.1 Oscillatoriales bacterium | reverse complement strand
GGCTGTTTGTTGGGATGTTGTGCAATTTCAAACCAGGATGGGTGGAAATTCACAGCCTCAAAGGAATTTCCTTTTTTATGCCAAATTCGGAAATCAGATTGCTGCATTGACTCATCAAATACGCCGGAGATTAATTGATGTCTTTGAGACAAATTAGAGTTAAGAAAACGAGCATATTCTGATTCATACTTATCATCTATACCAGAAAAGTAAGGAATGTCTTCACCTGCATGGGTGTGAATATGAACAACATCTAATTTGCCTTCGCTCAGGTAATTTTCTAGTAAGTAGAGGTGAAACTCTTCTTTGAGGGCTAATCCATAAGCAGATTGATGTTCGTAGCAATCGGGAGTCGGTACTATCCAAACTTTGGGGAAATAGCGGATTTGACGTTTGGAGATTTGATGACGTTGGCAGAATAAAAAACCAATAACCTCTTCACTAGCCTTTCGGGCGCTGAGCATAGCTTGGCAGAAACTATGCCACATTGAGGGAGGAATGTGAAGAGAAATTTGGGGAGATTGGTGGGAATTTTTCATGTATTTTGCTTGGGGATGAAAGAGGAATAATGGGTCAGAAACCGGGTTCCTTCGAGTAATATCAAATCCGGTAGCATCGAAATTATTGCCGAAATTAGGAGACGGCAATGCCGTGTCCCTACCGACAATAATATTGTAGGGACACGGCACTGCCGTCTCCTCCGTTTTATATTAATCTTCGCTATTGACAGCGTGACGCACTGTGACAAACAGCGTAGCGAGATTATGTCCGTTTTCGGGATGATTGTGAGGCCGCCAAGAATTGAGCCATCTTTCCCGATTGAAGCCGCCACCCAATCCCACGCAGTACCAATACCAACCTTCTTCACTTAAAAAAGGTGCGCCATAGTAGCTCTGTCTGGTAAAGTGATGATCTCCTTCTCCTACGGTGTTCCAGGGATAGTTTAGATAGCAGCCAATGGGAGGAAGACTGGAATATTCGGGCGGCAATAAGAACAGTACATCGGAGTTTGATACCGTAAACTTTTGGGAAGATAGGGGCATTCCTTTTGCTAGAACTGCCGTGTATTGAATGCCACTAATCGTTTTGCACCCGACTATGATATTTTTAGCGACTTTTTCCAATACTTTGAGTTCGGCAATGATTCTCGGTGCTGGTTGAAATCCTGATATATTAGAACTAATTGTGATTGTCATAATTGATTTTCCTAGCCTTTGACAATTTCAGGAACAGTCCAAACTTTTGAGCCTTCTTTGAGGGCATCTGTTTCTTTCAATGGTTTTGTTCCTCCAAAGCCTTCTTCCATCACATCATCGTTGCCAATTTCAGGTAATCTGGCTCTTAGTTCTTCAACGGTTGCACCGATGGGCAAATCTACTAATTTACCATTGATAATTGCTCTCATTTTTATCTCCTTTTAGTGGTTAATATCAATTGTGGTTGTGCTAGAATGATTTTGATTTTTGGGCCCTTCGACTCCACTCAGGGAACGGTTGGTGTTCTGGCTTTCGACCCTTCGACTAAGCTCAGGAAACGATGTGGATGCCCTGGCTTTTGAACCTTCGACTACGCTCAGGGAAGATAGAACTGTGGAAATTGTGGAAATTGTGATGGTTATGACCAGCAATTTGCGGTAAAGATGTTCTATGTTTTTTACTGAATATTTCAGAAGTTTCAATTGATTGATGTATTCTTTTCTGTCTCTTTGTTCAGCGGCTATCCTCTCTATTTCTAAAGATTTTAGCTGTTTGATTACGTCTTTGAGTTGGTCGTCAATGTCCTTGATTCTATCTGTGGATAGGATGACTAATTTGCCATTGACTGTGTGTGGATGGTTGAGTGGTTGATTTTTTTTGACGGCAACCTTCATTTTGAACACCATTTGTTTTGGGCTAAAGAACTGGATTAATCGAACAGGTTGTTATTGCCAATACGATGATGGTTTTGACTGTTATTTTGTGGTTCAAAACTGTCAAAAACTTCGATTAAATCTACAGTGCTATTCGCGGAATTTTTGAGTTCGTTGCCGAGAGATTGTTCGACGGATGCAACTTCGACGCGCATTCCACGCCTTCTGAGCTTTTCTGCGAGATAGGCAAAGTCTGAATCTCCGGTGACTAAGACAACGATGTCGGGGCGTATTTCTAGGGATAATTCAACGGCATCCATTGCCATAACGATATCAACATTACTTTCGTATCCGTCACCTTTGGCTTTGCCTTCTTTGGTGACAACTAAAAAGCCGTTACTCTTGGCCCAATAAATGAATTTTTCTTTGGTTTTGCGCTGTTCTTCAAATCTTTCTCTGGCTGGAGGTAGTCCAACATAGATTACCATTTCAATGATTTCTCTGCCTTCTTTGGGGTCGGCTAGATAGTCGCGGATTTTGAGCCAGTCTAGTTTTCGATTGAAGCTTTGAGCTGCGATGACGATATTGTCGCTATCTGCAAATATTAGTACCCGACGAGGTGTTGGCATGAGTTGAGTTGAAGCAAGGAGGAAAGTGTTTGCTTGCTTGTTCTCTCATTACAACTGGCCAGTGGAAGAGGGGGTTTCCTTGTTAACTTGGATTTAGACGCTGGGTGCATCTCACTTTTGCAAGGGCGAAGCATTTCGGCAGACAATTTATTAGTGAGAATCAGAGGTTGACTACCGAAATGCTTCGCCCCTACGAATATATTTGCAAAAGTGGGATGCACCTTAGACGCTGAAGGGTTTGAGTGTGGTTATGGCAGTCGTGAGGTGCTTTAGTCATGCGATGAGGGGCGAAAAGGTGCTCTGCCCTTGGACTACGTTCAGGGAGCGGAGAGGGCAATTTATGAATTGCCCCTACTGAATTGTTGCTAGCTAATCCGATTTAAACCCATCGGTAGGGTGTCATTCAATTGATAACAGACCTTGCATACGACTTTTGTTTCCAACTAATCCGATTTAAACCCATCGGTAGGGTCATGAGCTTAGATTTTACAGTTCGTTTAGCTACTGGTTTCCAACTAATCCGATTTAAACCCATCGGTAGGGAGCCTAAAAGAAATCGAGAGAATCCTGACAGTTCGTTTCCAACTAATCCGATTTAAACCCATCGGTAGGGTGTACGACGGGGATTACATTCATTTAGGTAATTAACGTTTCCAACTAATCCGATTTAAACCCATCGGTAGGGGCTCCAGCTGCCCAGCGTTTGGGCCGTGCCTACAAGCACGTTTCCAACTAATCCGATTTAAACCCATCGGTAGGGAACTTAAGAGACTGTCAAAATTTCATTAATGGAAGAGTTTCCAACTAATCCGATTTAAACCCATCGGTAGGGAGATTAAGTTCAGATCAGGGCTTGACTTACACTGTAGCTGGTTTCCAACTAATCCGATTTAAACCCATCGGTAGGGTTAAC
>JAYTZD010000301.1:0-3395 GCA_043742065.1 Oscillatoriales bacterium | reverse complement strand
AATTACGATGAGTACCAGCGATAATTACAAGCGTCAAATCATGAGCGATTTGGCAAGTGGCGATCGAGAAACGATGCCAGAAACATCCGCAGAAGAATACGAAAACTTTGACGATTTTGCTCAGCGAACTTCGCCGGATCAGCGGAAACAATTATTTGGTCGTTCTCTGAATCATGACTCTTTGCCGCCGGCACAATTGGAACCGGAATTGCAAAAGGCGATCGCCCAAATTAAACCAAATGAACGGGATGACGTGGCGCGGGAGTTTTTCAAGCATTTGAGCAAGAGAGGATTGAACGATCGCACCTTGGAACAACAGCTAGGGCTTTCTACTCACCACGCTAGCCGGATGAATGCTGACGATGTTACCAAATTAGCCTCGTTTACCTATCACAATCACCCGGATGTTTTCCAAGAAGTGTTAGCCGAACAGCCTAGTTTGATGAAGTTTTTGGGAAATCCAGTTGTGGCGGGTATTTTGGGAATAGTTGCTGCTAAGTGGCTCACCAACCGCAAATAGTCTCGCATTCAGACAATTCTCAAAGCTAATGTTGAGAGGAAATAAAGGGCGATCGTCAGTGCGATCGCCCTTTTAGATTTTATTCCGATCATCGCTGTTCGTATTAAAGCCCATGCCCAATTCCCGATGCCCCATGCCCAATGCCCAATTCCCGATGTAGGATAAAGTCTTGCTGTGAATTAGAAAAAAAGATGAACATATCCTCTATTTGGCGAAAACTCCGCAGCCAACAAGCCGTGGGCTTGAGTGTACTCTTAGCAGTTTGCCTCATATTCATCGGTTGTTCCCCCGCCCAGTCAGCCAGTGGCAATCCAGTCGATCCCAAGTTAAAAGAGCAAGTCTTGCAGATCATCCGCGAAAACCCCCAAGCAATTTTGGAGTCGGTACAAGCATATCAGCAAGAAAAGCAGCAGTCTCTCAAAGCAGCGCAGCAGTCATTTTTGCAGGAGATGAAAACTAATCCTAAATCTTCGATCGGCGATTCTCCCACTACCGGTTCCGCCTCACAACAGATTGTACTGTTAGAATTTTCCGATTTTCAATGTCCGTTTTGCGCCCGTGCTCACGATACAGTCAAGCAGTTTATGGCAAAACATCAGGACAAAGTTACTTTATCCTACAAACATTTTCCCTTGAGTTCAATTCATCCTCAAGCGCTACCAGCATCCAAAGCAGCCTGGGCGGCCCAACAGCAAGGCAAATTCTGGGAATACTACAATGCTTTGTTTGAGGGACAAAAACAGTTAGGCGAAGAATTGTACGGATCGATCGCCCAAAAACTCAATCTCAAAGTAGATAAATTCAACACCGATCGCAACAGTCCCGCAGCCGAAGCCGCCATTCAGAAAGACGTGCAACTCGCTCAAAAATTGGGGATAGAAGGCACTCCATTCTTTATTATGAACGGGAAGACATTCTCAGGGGCGATCGAGCTTGATGAAATGGAAACCATTCTCGCTAGTCTCTCGAAATAATTCAACAACGACAGAAAAAACTGAATTTCCAGAGCCCCGACTTCTTTAAGAAATCGGGGCTCTATAGCAACCGTATTTTACATTTAATCAAGTAGATCTACTTAGTTAGATTAAACAGCAGCCAACTGTGGAGTCGGGCGCTTGCTGTGGCGAATACCCTCGATCGCACCAGCATAATCCTTCGCCTTAAACACAGCAGAACCAGCCACGATCGCATTAGCGCCCGCTTCCAGCACCTGCCAAGTGTTGTCCACCTTCAAACCACCATCCACCTCAATCCAAGGATCCAAACCTCTCTCATCGCACATTTGGCGCAACTGGCGAATTTTCGGCAACACAGTCGGAATAAAACTTTGACCGCCAAAACCCGGATTCACGCTCATAATCAGCACCAAATCGCAAAGTTCCAGCACATACTCAATCAACTCCAGTGGCGTCGAAGGATTGAGCACCACACCAGCTTTCTTGCCCAATTCCCGAATTTGACCCAAAGTACGGTGCAAGTGAGGCGAAGCATTGTGCTCAGCGTGAACCGAAATAATGTCAGCACCAGCCTTAGCAAAGTCCTCGACATACTTCTCAGGTTCCACAATCATCAAGTGGACATCAATGATTTTGGTAGTAACAGGACGAATTGCCTCAACAATCAGCGGTCCGATCGTAATATTAGGAACAAAGCGACCATCCATCACATCTACGTGAATCCAGTCAGCCCCAGCTTTGTCGATCGCCCGAATCTCATCTCCAAGACGGCTAAAATCGGCTGATAATATGGATGGAGCAATAACGATCGGTTTTTGGGATTTGGTCATGGCGAAGTCTGTTCTCCTGTCTGCTGTGCTGTATCCAGTTTATCAAACTGCGGCTCTGGGGACTGAGGAACTTTGAGTTTTAAGTCTTAATTTATGAAATTTATGAAATTTATGAAAAACAAAGATCCCTTAGAAAATCCTGAACTCGATCGCATCAGCCTGTTTGTACTATTGATCCCCGTCATCGGCTTTTTCCCCGCCTTGTGGAAACTGTACCGCCACGAAGGGAGCCCCGAACACAAAGCAGTCAGCCGCTTAGCCATCGCCCTTGCTCTTAGTTGGCTCTTGGGACATATTTTTTTAGAAGCAGGAGCCATTTCTGCGGAATCTTGGACACTTCCCATGTTATTAATGAGTAGCCTGTTGACCACAAGTTATTTCATCGTCAGTCTCGGCCTGATGTTTCGCCTGTGGAAACGCCAACCACTCTGGCTACCGGGAATGAGTCGCGTCGCCGAAAAATTGATCGGCAAACATCTATCATAACTTACGGTTATTTTAGGGCCTTAGCCCATTGATTGATTGTGCCTTCAGGTTGATACTACAAATTGCCATTATCTTTTTTTATTCTTATTTTCTGTGAGGAAGCCAGTGCCAGCTCAAAAAAATCCTAATCAAGACTCTAGCAAACAACCAGCCGCTCAACTTTCAACCAAAAAATCTGCCCAGCCTCATCGAGGCCGTTGGCTAGGATTTGGTTTTGGTTTAGCGGGAGTCGCCATGCTCTCAGCCACAGCCGGAGCACTCCTAGCAGTTTCTCTATCCACAACCCCGCTTCAGCAACAGAAATTGACTCCTGAAGAAGCGGCAGTGTTTTCTCAAGGCGATATGGCCAAGCTCAGCATGAAAATGCCAGAACTGACTCGCCCAGTTAATATTTTAGTTTTAGGACTTAAGGTTCTGAGTTCAGACATTAATGGTCAGCCCGACAAGGAAAAGGGATATGAGGTCTGGGAAAACTCTTTTAAAGGGTTAACTGATACCATGTTGCTGGTGAGGTTCGACCCTCAAAATAAAAAATTAAGTGTGCTTTCTATTCCGCGAGATACCCGCGCCTATGTTGAAGGTAGGGGCGAGGTAAAAATTAAT
>JAYTZD010000300.1:0-3397 GCA_043742065.1 Oscillatoriales bacterium | reverse complement strand
GCTCCTTTGACATACTCACCGCCCTTTCATGGTCGGTGATTCTTGACGCTTCATAGGGGTCTGCTACCGAAGTAGTCTGACGTCCCCTCTGCGTCCGTTTAGAGTCGTGGCAATGCCCTATCCCGACTTTCTGTATATTCTTGGCTGCATTCTCGTCTCGATCCTGTTTTGTTCCACAATTAATGCAGATAATAGAACGGATCGAGAGGTCTAATTTACCCCACTTGTATCCACAATCAGAACAGACTTGACTGGTAGGTTCCCAGCGACTAATAACTCGGAATTCACGCCCAAACTTCTCGGATTTTGCCTCAACTAACACTCTGAATTCCCTCCATCCTTGAAGGCTAATAGCCCTAGCAAGTTTGCGATTATTGACCATGCCCGATATGTTTAAATCTTCCAAGACAATGGTTTGGTTTTCACTCACAACCTTGGTCGATAGTTTGTGCAAAAAGTCTTTCCGGGTATCAGCAATTTGATTATGCAGCTTAGCAATTTGAACGCGAGTTTTATTCCAACGTTTAGAGTCTTTCGACTGACGTGCCAACTTTTTCTGAAGTTGGCGAATCTTCCGATCTAATTCTTTGTAACTAGGACTTACCGCTTTTTCGCCATTGCTCATTACTGCAAAGGTTTTGATCCCTAAATCAATTCCGACGCTTGGGTTTTTAGCATCAATTTGAACGGGTTCAATCTCTACGACAAAGCTTAAAAAATAGCGATTAGCGCAGTCTTTGATGACCGTTACAGAACTAGGTGCTGAAGGCAACTTCCTTGACCAAATCGGCTTGACATTGCCTATTTTAGCTAAGTAAACCTCATCCCCTTTCAGGGAAAAACCACCTATTCTAAACCGTGCCGATTGGCTGCTAGTCCGCTTTTTGAATTTGGGATAGCCTACTTTGTGTCCCTTTCTCGAACCCCTGTAAGATTCAAAAAAGTTTTTGAATGCTGTTTCTAAATCAGCTACAGATTGCTGCAAAGGAACGCATGACACATCAGCTAGCCAAGCTCTTTCTTCGGTTTGTTTTGCTTGAGTGATTACTACTTTCTGAATTTCAGCCGATTTGGGCTTTTTCTCGGATTGTTTGCACAGTGCAAGAGCATCATTCCAGACTACTCGCACACAGCCAAACAACTGAGCCAAGCTCTGTCGCTGTTGGTCGGTCGGATAGAATCTGTAGCGATACCTTGCTTTCATTTGTCTGGCTATTTACTTGCTCTATTGTACTATGCTTTGCTACTAGAATTAGGAGTAATTAAAGCTGTCCTAAAATGACGGGGCTTGTATCCCAGTTTTTTGGTCATGCCCATAGTCGATCGAACTTGGGCGTATTTGTGATAGGTGCTTTGCACGCGATTTTGCGCCCAAAACATTAAAATCATGCCAGGAATTAACAACAAATAAGATTAATGAAATATCATAAGTTTTGCGCTTTTTTTAAATTGAGTACCAAGGCTGGCTTGACTAGCCTTCCTTTAATTGCTATTTTATCCTAAACTACAGGGTGGCATCAAGCTTGAATTAGGAACTATGTTCGCGATCGCCCATTCCGAATACTAAAATTCCCAAGATTTTACCCAAATTGCTCAGCAGAGTTTCTCCTATCTCAACAGAAATCGCTTTTCCTTCGAGTTTTAAGAATTTCCACCTATCTCCTGTAGTGACAGCTCCATAAATTGTGCTAATCTCATTACCTTCACGTTCGTTGAAGATTTTAGCTGCTAACATTTCAGCTATGCACTGTCCTAAGCCTAAATTAATATTTTCCTTTTTAGCCTCTACAATAGCAATGACTGGGGCTTTGACAATCAACAATTCTGGCGATCGACTAATTAGAAAATCACAGTTACCATTAAGCCCTCTTTCAGCATCTACAGTGAAATCTATGCCCGAAAATAGGCTCACCTGATGATCCAAGAGTCTTCTCACTTCCATTAAGATTGGGGCAATAATCAGTTCGGAACGCGATTTTTCTGTATTGCTACCGAGGGCTACAGGGAGATTTTCTTGCAAAACTTCTGTCAGCAATCTGCTACATTCTAACTCTGGTATAGGAGTGAATATTTCGACTATTTCAGAATAAGCTAAGTCAAAGGTTTTTAAGACTCTGTATAAATTAAAGTCACTGTATGCCATTTGACTTTCTCCTTGTTACAGATTTTTGCTCTGTTATTTACTCTAATATAGCTGACTGACTTAACAACTGTCGCACTAAATTTGCCAATCGTTCTGTACTGTCTGTCACTGCTAATTGATGAGCAGATTTAGACATTTTTGTCAAGTATTCAGGATCGTTCAATAAGTGCAAAACTTTGCTTTGCAACAGATCAGCAGTCAATTCGCTTTGAGGAAATAGCAAGGCAGCCCCAGCTTTGGCAAATACTTCGGCATTAATATGTTGATGGTTGTCGGCGGCGTAAGGGAAAGGAATTAAAATAGAAGGCATTCCGGTGACTGCTAATTCTGTCATAGCACTGGCGCCCGATCGACTAATTGTTAAATTTGCCCGCTGCAACAAACCCGCCACATTATCATAAAATGGCATCGATATATATTGGGTGTGTTTCAAACTTTCAGCATCCGGGTCATTATTGCCGGTGAGATGAACTACCCAAGCGCCCGCCTCAAACCAAGCCGGAGCGCATTCTCTAACTAACTGATTGACTGCGACAGCACCTTGAGAGCCACCCATGACTAAAATTACGGGTACGTTGTCAGGAATTGGTAGGTTTAGAGGTTCGTGAGTCAGGAATTGCGATCGCACCGGAGTACCCGCAACCACCGTTTTCGCACGGGGTAAATAGTCAGCCGTCGCCTCAAACCCGATCGCAACTTTCGTGCAAAAAGGACTCAACCAACGAGTCACCTTACCCGGAAAAACATTAGATTCGTGAAGAATCACCGGCAAACCCAAAGAGCGAGCCGCCAGAATTGCGGGTGCTGCGATGTAACCGCCTGTCGTAAATACTCCCTGGAATTTTCCGGCTTTGAGCAACTTCCGCACTTGCAGAATAGAGCCGACGAGTCCGCCCAAAATTCGCACTGTACCGAGTCCAAATCGCTGCTGAAAGCCTTCGACGGCGATCGTGTGGAGGGGGTAAAGGCATGAAACTAACTGTGTTTCCATGCGGTCTGGAACCCCCAGCCATTCGATCTGACAGTCGTTTAACTGTCCGGCGGTGGCGATCGCAGGGAATAAATGTCCTCCCGTGCCGCTAGCTGCAATCAACAACCGGAGGGGGGTTTTTGTCAAGGTATTTGTTTCTTTTACAAGTTCCACAGGTCGATCGATTTTAGATTAGAGGTTTTAGATTATTATGCTTATTGTTCCGGCAGTTTCAGCCAATTTTCAATCAGCCATCTAAAATTAGATTGTGCCGTGTCCCTCCT
>JAYTZD010000299.1:0-6675 GCA_043742065.1 Oscillatoriales bacterium | reverse complement strand
TGCGATCGAACCCCAAGGATTCGGATCGCCCAGGTTGAGTTGCAGGCTGACAAATCGGGGATAGGCGATCGGGGAGAGAGGAATTTCATCTGTTTCTGTGGCCGCCAATTCTGCCTCTAAGCGGGCTGCTAAACAGTCCCGCAGGCACAAGTCATCGCAGGCAGCGATAAAAATTTGACGGCGCAAATTTAGTTCAAGTGCCTGTTTCAAGCGTTGGTAAATCAGCTTATTCGAGCTAGAAACTTTTTCCGAAGGAATAAACATCACAGTCAGCCGATTTTAGATTTTAGATTTTAGATTTTAGATTTTATAGAACTTAGGCATTAGACATCGACCATATTTACTGTGTAACAGGCATCCTGCCTGTTCTTGACAAGCTTTTTAGGAGATGTCTATTAGAACGTAATTCTGTCCTTTGCTTGTGGTCTGATCTAGTCTTTCAGCTCGTGTGGCGTTGCTCAGGACTTTTACCTTTTCCTGCTTTTATTTAAACACAAAAACCATGTTTCCATCTGTTGGGAAACATGGTTTTCTCAAGAATTATTTAAAATGGCGATTTGAATCAGCTTTGAATGTCAGCCCTGTTTCTAGACAGAAGCAGCGACAAACACCAAACCTGCAACTAACATTGCCGCTGCAATACCCAGGATGATGTAGTTGCGTTGCTGGTTTTTGTTGGGAGGTACGGCTTCATACACCTTCGGCTCTTTAGCAAAGTTGTTTAAGCGTCCATCGTCATCCTTGATGTAAGGCATTAGTCACAATCCTTAGTATTTTTGATGTTTACAACTGTACCAAACAAGCGGCCTGGAAAACTCAAGAATTTATTTCGAGGCGATCGTACCTGTTTGGGGAGAAGAGGCGATCGCGTAATCCTTGACCGGCATTCTTCCCGCTAAGTACGCTAAACGCCCCGCTTCCGCAGCCATTCCCATTGCTTTTGCCATTGCTGGGGAATTTTGGGCATTGGCGATCGCCGAATTAATCAACAGTGCATCAGCGCCCATTTCCATTGCTTGCGCCGCCTCACTGGGCGTGCCGATCCCCGCATCCACCACCACAGGAATCTTCACCGTGTCAATAATTATTTGAATATTGGCAGCATTATTGATTCCTTGTCCCGAACCGATCGGCGAACCCAAAGGCATAACTGTCGCACAGCCAACTTCTTCCAGGCGTTTTGCCAGCAGGGGATCAGCATTGATGTAAGGCAAAACCGCAAAACCTTCCTTGACTAATTGTTCTGCTGCTTCCAAAGTGCCGATCGGATCTGGCAACAAATATTTAGCATCAGGAATCACTTCTAACTTCACAAAATTATTATCTTCCTGCCCTAAAAGCTTCGCCATCTCCCTACCCAAACGAGCCACTCTAATTGCCTCATCCGCAGTTTGACAACCCGCAGTATTGGGCAGCATCCAAATTTTAGTCCAATCCAGAGCTTCCGCCAATCCTTCATGTCCGGGAGCATTTGTTTGCACACGCCGCACAGCCACAGTCACAATTTCGCACCTACTAGCATTCACACTTTGCTGCATTTCAGCAATGCTGCGATATTTTCCCGTACCAGTCATTAAACGAGAATGAAAAGTTTTGCCAGCAATAATTAGAGGTTTATCAAAAGGTGCAGTTGCGGTATCTACTGGATAGCCAAAAATACTATACTCAAGTGCCTGTTCCCAATGTGTTCTACCGCCCATCATCTCTTCAAGCTGCCAACCTTCTTCTATAGTGAGATCGTCGCGGGTAACAGCATATAAAATTTGCCCAACAGTAATTAGTTTAGCATCTCGTGGCATATTGTTATGCAATCCACGCTCTATAATTTCTTTAAATTCGCTGAAATTGTCTTCCATTTTTCCACTCTTCCCTTGTGATTATTTGAATCTGTTCGCTATTGGACATTAAAATTAATTTTTGAATTTGCTTTTCAGTATCCCAAAATAGAGCTTGTTTAATGCCAGCATTGATTTTCCAAACCTCGTAAGTTTCTCGGTTGATGTGAATAATAACGGTTGCTGCACCTTGATTTTTGGATCTACTGATCCCTTCTTGCACTCTGTCTCTGATATTTTGAGTTTGTTCTGTTAATTCCTTGAATTCGCAAATCTCACCGTCAATCTCAGCATCTGGCGTTCTCACCCCCTCTGCTGCTTGCTCGCTCAACAGTGTAACTCTCTTTCCCATTTTAGCCAAAACTTCAGCGACGAAACTTTCCGAATTATTAAGATTGTGTTGTTGGTGGATGAGCACAAATCCGCCAGCTACTTCATCAAAATAAGATCGCCGATATTCTGGTTCTGCATTTTCGTAGATGGCTTTGCTTTGCTGGATATATTCTGGATTCACCGTTATTATACTCTTGTTGGACTTCGATAATCTTCACAAAATACAAATACTTTCTGGCGGCACAGCAACTTGCACCCGATCGCCCACTCTGTGCCGCTGCAAATCATCCCTGTGTAAATTTTGTCTACGAATTGCGATCGAGCTTTTCGCCGTCAAACCCACCGTATAGCGCGTGTCAGTGCCAATATAAACAACCTCTGTTACAGTTCCCAGCCAAGTATTTTCAGCCTCATAATCAGCCGGATAAATACCTACCTTTTCAGGCCGCAAAACCAAAGTAACAACCTTTCCCGCCGGCAGATCATCAGTTGTAGCAACTAACACAGGTAATTGTTGATCCACTAACACAGTTATTTTACCACTTTGCTTGGACACCACACGCCCACTCAAGAAATTACTATCACCAATAAACTCAGCCACAAACCGCGTTTGCGGATATTCATAAATCTCAAAAGGCGTTCCCACTTGTTGCAATTTCCCTCCATCCATCACCGCAATTCTGTCCGACATCGTTAGTGCCTCTTCCTGATCGTGAGTCACATAAATAAACGTAATCCCCAAAATTCTCTGTATTTTTTTCAACTCTAATTGCATCTCTTTTCGCAATTTCAAATCCAGCGCACCCAGAGGTTCATCCAAAAGCAAAACAGATGGTTGTTTGACCAAAGCTCTGGCTAATGCAACTCGTTGCTGTTGTCCCCCAGACAATTGACGGGGATAGCGTTTTTCCACATCAGTTAACTGGACTAACTTTAACATTTCTGCCACTCGATCGCGAATTATTTGCTTCGATAAATTTTCCATTTCCAATCCAAAAGCCACATTTTGTGCTACTGTCATGTGTGGAAATAAAGCATAGTTTTGAAATACCGTATTCACAGGCCGATGAAATGGCAATCGATTTTGCATCGGTTCACCATGAATGTGAATTTCCCCCGCTGTCGGCATTTCAAATCCCGCAATCATTCGCAAAGTAGTAGTTTTTCCGCAGCCGGAAGGGCCGAGTAAAGAAAAAAATTCTTTGTCAAAAATCTGCAAATTGATGTTATCCACAGCCAAAAAATCTGGGCTGCGAACAGTCTTAAATAACTTGGAAACGTCCAGGAGTTGTACCGCGTACATGGTGTTAAAGAATCCCTAAATTTGTAGTAGAAATACCTCGTAATATCAAATCCATTAGCATCGGAATAGTAAATCCGAATCAACAGTCAACAGTCAACAGTCAACATCACCTGATAGTGCAACCGGAATTGATATAATTTTATTTCCCTGCACTTGCTTTAACTTCAGTCCAAGCTCGATCGTATAATGCAGTAGCATTCCCCACATCCTGCAAAAATTTCATCTTAGCAAATGCCTTGTCAGCCGGGTATATTTGAGGATTTTTCAAATCTTTCGGATCAATCAAACCTTTGTCGATTGCTAGTTTATTGGGCGATCCAAAGTGGGTAAAATTAGAAATCTTTGCACCAACTTCTGGTAGTAAAACAAAGTTAATAAATTTCTCAGCTAACTCTTTATGAACCGCACCTTTGGGAATTGCCATATTATCAGAAAAGATAATCGTCCCTTCTTTCGGAATAGCATAGCGCAGGTTTGGATTCTCTTTCATGACTTGGAAAATATCGCCACTCCATTCCATTGTCAGATTTACTTCACCTTGATCTAACATAGTTTGACCAGTATCCGGGACAAAAGCAGCAATCATATTTTTGTTTTTAATCAGCAAATCACGGGCTTTGTTAATCTCTTCAGGATTAGTTGTATTTGGGTCAAATCCTAAATAAATCAAAACCCCAGCAAACGTATATCTAGCATCATCTTGCCATGCAATTTTCCCCGCATATTTCGAGTCGAACATTGATGCCCAACTATTAATTTCGCCCTTAGTTACCTTAAGATTGTAGCCAATTCCCATTGTTCCCCACTGATAGGGTAAAGAATATTTATTACCTGGATCAAATGTTTGATTGATATATTTCGCATCGAGGTTTTTATGGTTAGGGATATTCTTAATATTCAGCGGTTCAATTAAATTTTCCTTGACCATAATTTTCACCATGTAATCTGCGGGAAAGATTACGTCATAGCCAGGATTACCCTGTTTTAGTTTGGCATAAAGTTCGTCACTGTTCTCGAAAGTGTCGTATTGAATCTTGACATTGTTCTCTTTTTCAAATTGTGCGATCGCATCTGGGGCGATATAAGACGCATAATTATAAATACTCAGCACTTGTTGCTGGTTAGTACCTTTGCTGCTACAGCCAACAGGTAGTATGGCGCTAATCATAAACAAAAGCAAGAAAGTCAGTAAGCGTTTCATAAATTTTGTTAGTTGTCCGCGAAATTAATTATGACACAAAAAGGATTATTCTTGACTTTTTTTAACTTTGAGCGATGACACAACCAATAATAGGGAAGCCAACAACATCAAAGTTGATATCGCATTAATCGCTGGTGTCACAGCAAATTTGATCATGCCATAAACAAATAGCGGTAGCGTCATCGAACCAACACCAGTGGTAAAGAATGTCACCACAAAATCGTCAAGAGACAAAGTAAAAGCTAGCAGCGCCCCGCTAAAAATACCAGGCCAAATCAGCGGAAATGTGATCCGCCAAAAAGTCCGCCATTCATTCGCACCCAAGTCAAATGCTGCTTGTTCTAATATCGGATCTAGTTCTGCTAAACTAGCCCTGACAGTAATAGTTACAAACGAAATATTAAAAGTAACATGACCAATAATTACTGTAGGTAAACCAAGATTGAGCCGAATTCCTGTGAGATTTTCGACAATGCGAAATATTAGAGTAAAGAAGACTAACAGTGAAATGCCGATCGCAATTTCGGGCATAATAATCGGCAAAAACAGTAAAGTTTCTACCATTTTGCGTCCGGGAAAATGAAAACGTTCCAGTGCTAGTGCAATCATTGTACCAAAAATTGTGGCTAGCAGAGTTGAAATAACCGCAATCAGCAAACTATTGTTGAGTGCTGTCCAAATTCCGGCACTGCTACTAGCAATTCCCAGTGTACCCACATCGCTGAATAAACTGCGATACCAATCCAGGGTAAAACCGCGCCAAACTGCGTTAAATTTGGAGGTGTTGAAAGAATAAATAATTAAGATCAGAATTGGCAGATAGAGGAAGGCAAATGCTAGTATAGCTTGTATCCAAAGCCACTTTTTGCCGATCGCCCGAACACGTAAATCTAGTTTAGTCATTAGTCAGTTGTGAGTAGTAGGGGCGGGTTTGCCGACAATAATTGCCTAATACTAATGATCTCATAAACCCGCCCTTCTTCTTCTTTCCAAGAATTAATCATTTTAACTTTCCGTGTTATCAGACACGTGGAAATAAATTAAAACCGGAATCAATACTATTAATGTCAATAGCATAGAAAGTGCCGAACCAAAAGGCCAGTCGCGGGCTTTGAAAAACTGATTTTGAATCAAATTTCCCACCATCATTGTTTTAGAACCACCCAAAATATCTGGTGTAATGAAAGCACCAACTGCGGGAACAAACACCAGAATTGAACCTGCAATCATACCGCGAGTTGTCAAAGGTAAAAATACGCGCCAAAAAGTGCGAATATCATTTGCCCCCAAATCTTGAGCAGCTTCTACTAATGAAAAATTAAACCGTTCTATGCTAGAATATAATGGCAAAACCATGAAAGGTAAATAACCATAAATTAGACCGATCGCCACAGCGAAAGGTGTAAACAGTAAATTTAATGGTTCACTAATAATATGCAGACTTTGCAAAGCTGTGTTAATGACTCCTTCACTTCGCAGCAGGATAATCCAGGCGTAGGTTCGGACTAAGAAATTAGTCCAAAATGGAATAATTACTAACAGAAGTAAGGCATTTCGCCAGCGGGGAGAACGGGTAGCAATCAAGAATGCTAGGGGATAGCCAACTAAAAGACAAGCCACAGTTGTCAAAAAAGCCAGCCAGAGCGATCGAGCAATTACTCCCCAAAAAAGTCCGCTGAACAAACGCTGGTAGTTGCTGAGAGTAAATATCCAAGTAACGCCGCCATAGGTTCCACGTTCTAGGAAACTGTACAAAAGTACAATTAGGACTGGTAAAATGAAGAAAATTATCAACCATGCGGTAGCAGGAGATAGGAGCAGAAATAGGTTAGTTTGTTGGCGTGTTTTGATAGTCATTATTAAGTAAAAACAAATTTAGTAGTAGAGGCGAAGAAATTAGGAGACGGCAGTGCCGTGTCCCTACGCCTGATTAATTGTAGTAGAGGCGAAGAAATTAGGAGACGGCAGTGCCGTGTCCCTACCGTAATTAATTGTAGGGACAC
>JAYTZD010000298.1:0-13828 GCA_043742065.1 Oscillatoriales bacterium | reverse complement strand
GATTGACCAAGCTTTATGGAGTTGGTATTGTGGCTAGTGTCCAAACTCTTTGCCGGATTGATGATCCTCAACATTATAACTGCCGATTTCTCGATCGCGTTCAAGTGAAAGGAAAACAAACGCCTGTTGCTGTATTTGAAATTTACGACGGTGACTCGGATATCATGATCGAACTAAAAACACAAACCCAAACTTATTTTGAACAGGGTATTTTTTTTCACTATCAGCAGCAATTCGCGCAAGCAAAACAAATGTTTCTGCGCGTATTGCAAGTCAACAAAGAGGACAAAGCCGCAATTTTTTATGCAGAAAGGTGCGATATGTTGATCAAAAATGCACTGATTATGAATGTTGAAGGGATAGAAATTTAGGGAATTGGGAATTGGGAATTGGGAATTGGGCATAGGTACTGTGCTTCCTTGTCATATCACCATTCTTGTTCTGTTTGTGCTTCTGCTTTGATTAAATTTTGTCGCAATTCCCCCCAATTAATCCGATCGCACATAGCGTCTTCCAGGAGTTTCCCCTGCTGTAAATATAAAACTCGCGTCGCAAATTCCTGGGCTAATTCTAACTGGTGATTTACCATTAAAATAGTGGTTTGGGCGTTAGTTAACTCTGTCAATACTTGAATAAGGTGGTGAGCTTTTCCGGCATCTAGAGCGGATGTGGGCTCATCTAACAGCAGGATTTTGGGTTGTAGGACGATCGCACGGGCGATCGCCACCAATTGCTTTTGGCCTGTGGAAAGTTGCAATTCGGTGCGTGTCAGCCATTCTTCGGGTATGTGCAATTGTTCAATAACCCCGCTAATTCTTTCTCCTATTTCTGATGAATTCACGCCCCGCAGCTTCAACGGATAAGCCAATGCTTCTCGCACCGACATTCCCAACAGCTTCGATTCTTGGATCACTAAGGTGATTTGTCTACGAAGTGCGATCGCAGGTATTTGTCGATATTCCGTATTTTCAAGATAAATCGCGCCACTTGTGGGACTGCTGAGCCGGTTTAGCAACCGCAGCAGCGTGGTTTTCCCCGCACCTGAAGGGCCCACAATTGCAATGCGATCGGCCCGATCGACCTGAAACGAGATATTGTCCAATAAGTAGCTAGAGGCGATCGGTGTTTTCAAACTTACACTATCAATTCGCAATTGAGCAGTTGTTTCTGGATGATTTTCTGAATAATTAGGCATTGAATTAATTTAAAATATGATATTAGTGAATAAGTCAGAAAACCCCAAAAACATAATACCTAGATACCCGACTTTTTCAAGAAGTCGGATATCTAACAGAAGATAATTTTACGGGTGCAGCGGCTTGGCTTGTGCCAGCAAATATGTGTGTAGGGGCGAAGCATGACCGCAGTCAGTATGAGATTATAACTAATAACTTATATGCGGTCATGCTTCGCCCTCTTCAAAACCCAGATGCACCCGAATTTTACATTACTTATTTCTCAAACCTTCACAGCTTTTTCCAATGGAAAACCCAACTGTTCGCGCTGTTCCAAATAAAGCTGAGCAACCCGTCGCGCCAAATTCCGAATTTTAGTAATGTACCGAGTTCTTTCCGTTACAGAAATCACACCTCTAGCATCCAGCAAATTGAAAGTATGCGAACATTTTAACACATAATCAAGACTAGGCAAAACCAATCCTTGCTTAGTCAATTGTTCAGCCTCTTGTTCGTACAATCCAAACAGAGTAAACAGCAATTCTGGATTAGAAGCTTCAAAGTTATAAGTACACTGTTCAATTTCACCTTGCAGGTGAACGTCGCCGTAAGTTATGCCATCTTTCCACTGAATTTTGGTCATCGCATCGACTTCTTGCAGATACATTGCGAGGCGTTCTAGTCCGTAGGTAATTTCAATGGATACGGGGCGACAATCAATGCTACCACACTGTTGAAAATAGGTAAATTGGGTAATTTCCATGCCGTCCAGCCAGACTTCCCAGCCGACACCCCAAGCTCCCAAAGTAGGAGATTCCCAGTTATCTTCTACGAAGCGAATGTCATGGTCTTCTGGTTTAATTCCTAATGCTCTTAGCGAGTCTAAATAGATTTCTTGGATATTAGGAGGAGATGGTTTAATCAGGACTTGATATTGATAGTAATGTTGAAAGCGATTGGGATTTTCGCCATAACGTCCGTCGGTGGGGCGGCGACAGGGTTCGACGTAGGCTACTGACCAAGGTTCGGGCCCGATCGCTCTGAGAAAGGTGTGGGGATTCATGGTTCCTGCCCCTTTTTCTGTGTCGTAGGATTGGGCGATCAGGCAACCTCGATCGCTCCAGAATTTGTTTAAGGTGGCAATGACTGATTGAAAGTTCACTGGTTTAAATCTGGTTAGTAAGTGTCTAAATTTATTTAAGCATACTCAATGCCGGGTTTATTAGAATAAATCATGTATCGCTGGATATTTAAGTTCTTTTTTCAGGTATATTGTATCGATCTAGTTATTGCGATCGATAATAGCAATTTTTTCTAGATCGATCTGTCCCTACTGCTAGGGAAAAGAGGCATCATGTTGTTTGTGGATAGGGTGGTGGATATTCTCCGCTGGTGATGAGTTGCTCGCGTTCGAGGATGCGTTCTGGGAGGTTAAATTGTAGAATTTTAGCCGTTACGCGCCCTTGCGGAGTCAGTGGGACAATGGTTCCTCTATCTAGCCGAAAGTGGTCTGACCATTTCTGGAGACGGGGATTAAAAAAGGGGGTTAGCTGTCTTGTTTCAGGGTCGATCGAACCGAGGTCAGTTCCTTTGAAACGGTTGCAGCAAGGACACGATAATGCTAGGTTTTCCACGACGGTGATGCCATCATGTTTTTCGGCAATAATGTGTTCCATTTCAAAGGCAAAAAGTGCAGCCGTTTGGGGAAATCGGCAATACTCGCATTGCTCTCCGGCGCGTTGAGTCACTAACCGACGCAAAGTGGCTGGTACATAACTCATGCTGCTGTCTGTAAGTGTTTGTAAGCATGAGCTTTGGCTAAGCGCACCCAATGTTCTAGGAGTAAGTATCGATCAAGTTCGACTTCTTCGGATCGCGAGAGAGTGCCGGATTTATTGCGATCGAGCAATTCGCTCATGCGGGTTTGTAATGAAGGCGTGGGGCGGATGGCGAGGATGACTTCTGGGCTGGGTTGACTGGCAAGCAGTTCGACGATTTGGAGTTCGTCTTGGTAGGGGATGGTTTCTGCGGGGCTAAGTTCCTGGAGTGCGCGATCGAGGGCTTCTGGGAGGCGATCGCCCAATGCGTGCAGTTTTTCGCCGAGGCGATCGGGGACTTCTAGGATAATTTGCATACTTCGGTGATGTGAGGATGAGACTTGCTTCGATTGTAACAAACGGGCGAATGGCAACAGGAAAGACCCCTCAAAAAAGCTGTAGAAACTGCTGCCGATGGCTTGGGCAATCCCAAAACTCAAGGTGCGATCGCTCTCTGTATAATGGCGATCGCTACACCGCCTGAAACATCACTGGGCTAGCACTATTCTGATAATCGAGACCAGTCATAATATGCTCTGATTGGATACCTGCGACAATCAGTGCAGCGGTTAACCCTTCCTCAAAGTTATCTTCTTCAATGATGACATGGCGATCGACCAAGCGAGCGTGAAACAGAATCGTGTCCATCCAGCGTTGCTTATCCCAGCCTGTAGCGAGAATCAGGAAATGGCCTGAATCGGTATCGCAGACAGGATAAAGCTGAATGGCTTGTAAGCGAGGTTGCGATCGTGTTGCTTCTTGTAGGGTTTGTTTCAGGATATCTGCATAATTTAGTGAGCGATCCATTGAACAATAGCCTCCTGTTCTGGTTCGTAAACTAATAAGTTAATTCTATTCCGTTGAACGGCTAGTTGAAAAATTGGTTTTTGGAAGTGTCGAATATAGATGGTTTGAGCGATCGCTAGAAACAACTGCCGCTTGGATTCTTGCTCTTCTAAGGCCCATTGGTAAAGCTGAAGCTGTCCCATCGTTTTTTCCAGTTCATTAATTACTGAAGGAGAGTCGAAGTCTTTGATTTCCACAGCAATTTTCCGTTCTTCTTTTTCTGCTGCGAAAAATTTTCTGCTCCTAAATCTGGTTTCAAGAGCGTTTGTTCTAACACTAAGATTAACGGGTCATCCGTAATTGTCCACCCATCTTTTTCGAGAGTGTGGCGCAGGGATAGATGTAAATTATCGCGTCTAGACATTAGTTATGAAAGGTTGATATCTCGTTATATTTTAGCATGATTTGATATAATTTGCCACAGCTTGATGAGGAACAAAAATTTAGAGAATCATTTCACTCCTTAATATCGCTGGATATTTAAGTTCTTTTATCTCGCGATGATTACGTGCTGGCGTTGTACGACGAATCAGTCTTGTTACTCATGATGAGTCTGGTCTGCGTCATTGTCAGAGGCAATAAAAGGAAAAGACCTGCAAATCAATCCGTGTTTACTTCGTCCCAATGGATCATTTATCTCAATTTTTATAGACTCTGTATAATTACCCTGATACCCCAGAATTGCAAGAAATACCCGCACAACTAGGTTTGACAACTTGCGAAGTTCAATAGCTACATCCACTCCACCAAATCCTTCATGAACAATCTTGTCTCTTATTTTTATGAACTCTAATTCTGGAAATAAGTCTTCATATGGCACACTATAAGTCTTAAACATTTCCTGGAGGCTAGTTCGTAAAGATCCTATCTGATTGTATGAACCACTAGCAAAAGACTTGTCAACTTTAATCGCAAAAACCTTATATTTTTCAAGATCGTCTGCGTTATCAATATCTTGCTGGGAATCAGATACAACCTTTAAAAATTTTTCTCTGATTTGTTGGTAAATCTTCTTAGGAAGAAGTCTCTTACTAGCATTACGAGAATGTTTTTTGTTTAAGGATTCTAAAACTGTACATAAAAGTAAGAAATTCACTTCAGCCATAGGGCTAACAAATGTATCAATATACCAGATTAAGGCTAAACCTAGACCGACACCTTTATCGCTGAAGGTTTCCCATGTCAAATTTTTAGCACACTGCTGCATAAAGAGACATAAATGAGGTGATTGTATAACGGCTATTCCCCTTGCTTCACTACGTAGTTTTCTTCCTGACCAGTATTCACTTTTTATCTGAAAATGCTGCTCATATCTCACCGCCTCTATTCTATAGATATGAGCAACGCAATGCCCCGATGCAAGTGAAAGAAGAGATATCAGCCAAGCAGAATAAGTCTCATAGGAATCTTGTTCATTTTCACGAATATTTCTGAGTGTCATCTCTGCGCTTAAGATACCACTTTTATTTCTGCTTTCTCTAGTTGAAACTGACTTAATACACATTTCAGCTTCAAGGTTTCCAATTTGAGCTGAGAAATTGTCTCTTACTTCTATATTTGCCAGACCATACACAATTTCTTGGGTTCCTCCCTCTTCTAAGGAATCTAAATTGTAATCAATATCCAAGTCCCTAAGTCTAACTTGAGATTTACCCTCTTCCTCAATATTTTCCGAGTTGTCAAACCCAAGCGTGACTTGAAAGTTGACATCAGCAATAATCGCTTTTATTTTCCATCCCTCAAATGTTTTGCCTTCAATCTCGTAATCACCCTCATATCGTGCTGGAACCATCTCTCTTTCAAGTCCAGCGAGTTCAGAGAATGACAGAAGATCTACTTGCTCTCTTGTCACATCTTTAAACTGATAAATGGAACCAGATTCATAAAATCTTTTCTGACTAATATCTTGATTTACTTGCGAGTTAATTTCAAACAAAATATTGCCGTTTACATGGCAATATATATTAGCGTCATTAATTTGTATCGGCTGAGTATCTTCTTCGTGAAACTTCTTAAATGTTCCTGAAAAAGTAAACTGCTTCTTAAGTTCCATACTGGGTCTCTAGAGAGTAAATAATTCTGTTGAAATCATGAGGTTGATTGAGTAGGTTGTCTGCTTTAATACCACACATCCTAATAATTTAAATCATAGCACAAATTAAGAAAAGCCACTTGGCATGGTATAGTACCCATCTTCGATTCGCATCGACAACTCATGAAAACAGACACCATTTTCTACAGCCTGTTTCAAGAATTTCCCAGCTTCTTCTTTGAAGTAATCGATCGCCCTCCAGACGAAGCCGCCGCCTATGAATTCACCTCCCGCGAAATCAAACAACTCGCATTCCGCATCGATGGCTTATTTCTGCCCACAACCGAAGCACCTGAAAAACCATTTTACTTGGCTGAAGTTCAGTTTCAACCCGATGCCGACTTGTACTACCGCATCTTTGGCGAACTCTTTCTCTATCTGCGACAATACAAACCCGTCAATCCTTGGCGCGTCGTTGTCATCTATCCCAATCGTCGCATCGAACACGAACAGATGCTGCAATTTCAGGAACTCTTAACCAGTCAGCGCGTGCAACGGATTTACCTTGATGAATTGCCAGAAGCAGCAGATCGATCGTTAGGAGTCAAAATTGTTAAACTGGTAATCGAGCCAGCAGAGACAGCAGCAGAGCAAGCACGACAGTCGATCGCAATGGCCCGCCAACAGTTGTCCGATCCGATCGTTCTACGCGATTTAATCAACCTCATCGAAACAATTATCGTCTACAAACTCCCCCAAAAAAGCCGCGAGGAAATTGCCACCATGTTGAATTTAAGCGAACTCAGAAACACTCGATTTTACCAGGAAGTCAAGCAAGAAGGTTTAGAAGAAGGACTCGAACAAGGTGAGCGACAGGCGAAGTTAGAAGCCATTCGTCGCACGATCGGGTTGGGGATAAATTTAGAGTCGATCGCACAATTGTTAGATTTGTCTCTCGAATTTGTGCGCCAAACAATTCACAAAATCCAACGCGAGTCGATGTCACTCCCCGAACAAAATATCGACTCGTTTATCGAACTATTAACTCAAGAGCGATCGCTCTTTTCTGCTGCACAATTAACCGAACTAGCGCAGCTAATTGAACCCTTATCCGATGAGATCGATGTCCTTTCAGCAGCGATTTTATCCTGGGCTGAAAATTACCCTGCAATTCAGTCAGCTCAAGCTATACTCCTAGAACCACTAGCACCGATCGCCAAAGCATCAGAAAACGCCGCAGTCAGTCCAGAAAGTAGCGAATCTCAAATCGGCGATCGCCCCAACAAACAAGCTCTCAAAAACGCCATTTTATTGTAGCGCGATATTCGATAATAATATTGTAGGGACTAAGGCCAAGCCGTCTCCTAATTTCTAATAAACAGCATAGTCAGAACCCCCACTTCTTCAAGAAGTCGGGGTTCTAACCGTGAAAAAGTTTAGATGACTCGTTTAGTCTGCGGGAACGAGTGAAACTAAGAGAGTGATGTTGTCAACGCCGATCACATAAACGGTATCTCCAGGTGTTAAGGTGATTTGGCGATCGCACCGTGCGGGCCACCAGCTACCTTGGAAGCGAACACGACCTGTTTCATTTGGGCAAATTGATTCATCCACGACTGCTTCTTCGTTGAAGTAGTTTAAATTTGTGTTCACGTAATTGTCAATTAACATATTATTCGCTGTGCTGTAAGCTTGAGCGGAAAAGATCGAACCGAAAGCTTTTACTACGTTGAACATATCCCTGACCCCTTGTGTATTAATATATAATGTACTTTTCTTTGTATGCAATTTGAAAGGCTGCATTTCCTGGATTGAAATTGATCAATTGTTCTGGTTTTTCAGGCTCTAGTTTAGTCGGCGGGAATGAGTGAAACTAACAGAGTAATGTTGTCAACACCGATCACATAAACGGTGTCTCCAGGTGTTAAAGTGATTTGCCGATCGCACCGTGCAGGCCACCAGCTACCTTGGAAGCGGACGCGACCTGTTTCATTTGGGCAAATCGATTCATCGACGACTGCTTCTTCATTGAAGTAGTTTAAATTTGTGTTCACGTAATTGTCAATTAACATATTATTTGCTGTGCTGTAAGCTTGAGTGGAAAAGATGGAACCGAAAGCTTTTACTACGTTGAACATATCCCTGACTCCTTGTTTGTTAATAATATATAGAGAATTTTCTATTGATGCAATTTGAAAGGCTGCATTTCCTGGATTGAGATTTATTGATTCCTTATATTTCATTGTTCCTGCCTTCGCTCCTTTTTTCAGGATAAAGTTCAAAGAACTTTTGAAATAGTTAAGGGAGTTGCAAACCTGTTGATAAAAGTCGTAAATCGGGTAATTACCAGGGATGGAATTCAGGATTTAGTGGTTTTGTCGTTAGTGGGATTTGCCTGAAGGCTCGATGTTGTTAGCTACATTAGAGATTGACTGATTCCGAATTACTGAGACTATGAAGATGTTTGATTTTTGGGTTTTATTTTTCGGTTGGTTTTTTTTGATTGGGTGGTGAGTGAGTTGCTTTACACTTACTAATATGTCAGAAGTCAAAAGTCTTTGGTGCGATCGCCCGTCCACTTTCGGGTCCTGGTATTGGCACAGGACAGTCACACCCATTTTTATAACGAATTTATAAGCTTTTCAGGCTATTGTTCAGCCATAAGCTTGTGCCACTTCAGCCAACTGGACTACCGCGCTTGGTGAATTCTGACCTTACGCACTGTCGATCGCCAAATCCGGAATATCCATACATATCCAATCTGTGACTGCCATCATCTGATCAGACTGAGGCAGATGATCCATCTAGCTCGATCGCACCCTGTGATCACAATTATGGAACAGGTCGAACTTAAAATCAATTCATAAATTCATAATCTTAAATTCATAAAAGTCATCATTATCGAAAACCTGCTTGATACTGCATAATTGTCACAGGAATTCTGAATAAAGTTTTACCCAATTGAGACAAACCGAACTTGAATTTAAGCGACTGTGGCAATTCTTGTACGGAAACTTCTACGAAGCCAAAGCGAGTATAAAATGATGCGAGTCGCTTTCCCAAACATTCTAAATATAGCGGTTCAGTAGCTTGTTGAATCAAATATTTTGTGAGGTAGCTTCCCAAACCGCGATCGCGCCAATCCTTCATCACCACCAAACTACCCAATTCTTGCGCGCCCGCAAAGTGTCGCAACTGTCCGCAACCAGCCAGATTCCCACCACATTCTATCACCCAGAATTGCTGCCAGCGCAACTGAGTTGGATCGAGTCTTGCACTCCACACTAACCTTCTAATTGACCTAATATCTTGAGCTGAGGCGGGGCGGATGGTGCATTCTGATGGCAAAGGCAAAAAACTTTCATTCATAATCACTCCTGAAAATGAGCCGAACTCATATCAAATCCGGTTGCACCGGAATGATATAGAGTCCAAGGCAATGCCGTGTCCCTACCTAAAATAATACTGTAGGGACTAAGGCCAAGCCGTCTCCTAATTTCGGCTACTATCAATTCCGATGCTACCGGAATTGATATCACAGGTGCGATAGTCACACTCCGCAATTTCCCATAACAAAACAGGACTTACTTAATCGTAAGTCCTGCCAAGCTGCTAAGGGCGTATTTTTTTAATTGTCTTACAACAGCTAGGTCAAAAAATAGGCTAACAGGCTATCGAATTTTGTGCCAATCTCCTCGGACTGTTCTAGTAGGGGGTTTAGCCTCCCCTCAGAGACTGCAAAGCAGGGGAAACGGTAAAAACCCTGCACCACTTTTTTGATTTCAACAGCTACTGTCGATCGCCATCAAATTTTGTCGTAATTAGTACAGCATTGTTCACCAGTCGCCTCTCAGACACCGTTCTCCTAAGATTAGCGATACACAGATTAAACAGCAAAATTTCTGTTCTGGTTAAATTTTGTTTGTGATTAGTGCTGCATATTCCCATTGTGTATGATTTATTGAAGGAGTTCGCGATCGTACACATTTTTTTACATTTTTTTTGAGCCTATTCCGTTTGGAGTAGCTGAAACTTTGTCTAGCAGGGATGTCTAATCGCCTGGTATATTTACAGTTACAGTTGTTTGTCGCAGTTGATGTTGAATTCGGTTGAATTCCTTCTGTTCTTCACTCAGTAAGCTATTCTCGATTTGCGGCCGCATATCCCACTGCAATTCTGACAATAACAACAAACAACCAGCCATAATTATGCCTGTGGTTAGATATTGCCAAGGCGCAACAAATGCTAAGAGAGGTATACTAAATAAATGAGTTAGTCCCATCAAGAGAAAAGTGCGCGATCGCAAACCGAATCCCGTCAATAAATAGCCGATCGCACTCAAGCCCAACCACAAATCGCAAAGGTGCAGCAACAAACTTCCCCAACCAGCAAAAATACTGCAATCAGTCAGCACCAAACCAGTTATCATCAAAATCGCCCAACAGTAAAGAATCCAGCAAACACGCTCGACTTTTACCCAAAACAAAGTCAAAACAGCCATTCCCGCAGTCCCAATAAGAGTCAAAGTTGACCACAGAATCGCCTGAAAGCTCCAACTAAGCGGGAAAAACTGAGCCGTAAAAAAAATACCCGCTGTCACTAAACCCCAAAGCAGAAAAGTTTGGTCGATGCGAGTATAAAATCTTGAGAAAGGAGTAATATTTCCAATTTGCCAATGAAGTCGCAAGAGGCCTTCGAGGTCTTGTACATCGAGATGTTCTTGTTTGGAGCGGATTACGGGTTCCGAGGGGTTGAAAAAGGTCATCCAGGGTTGGGGGAAGTATGAAGTTTCGTGTATTGTAACAAGTCTTAAGGAATATTTTTTATATTTTCTATCATTTTTTCTCGTCCCCCGGCTCTGCCTGGGGGCGCAGATCCAGAAGCTCTGCCTCCTGTTTTCCTCCGTAACAGACGAGGCAGAGCCTCTAGATCTCGGTTCCCAGGCAGAGCCTAGGAACCAGTTAAGGCGATCTGCTCCCTGAGCGGAGCGTCGCCCTGAGCGTAGTCGAAGGGTCGAAGGGTCCTAAGCATTTTGGCAATTCCCGATATACGTCACAGTTGACGTACAATAAAAAAAGTAAATTGCACAAATATAATTAAGGAAAGAATATGAAAGCGAATCCTGGGGGCGAAATTGCTTCAGCCGAAGTCATGGGTAGAGATCACCTAATTGCTGATTTGTGGGGGATTCTAGAGCAGCAAAGTGTTATGTTGAGTGCTGAACGCCGGATGGGGAAAACTTCGGTAATCAAGAAGATGCGATCGGAAGCTACCGCAAATAAATTGCCGATTTATCGTGACTTGGAAGATGTGAAATCGCCCATAGAATTTGTTAACACAGTCTTTCAGGATGTCAAAGCATATTTGACACCTTTGAATCGCACCACCAAGAAGACTCACGAATTGCTAACCAAATTGGGGGGAGCAGAATTTAGTGGTTTCAAGTTACCCGATATTGCTGCGCCTCACTGGAAAGAATTGCTGACTGCAACGATCGCAGATTTGGTCGAAAATCAAGACAGCACACTCATCTTTTTTTGGGATGAACTCCCATATATGCTGCGTAACATCGGCGACGAAGCAGCGATGGAATTGCTCGATACTTTGCGATCGATCCGCCAAATGTACCCTCGTGTCAGAATGGTTTACACAGGTTCGATCGGCTTGCATCATGTAATTGCCGATTTGAGAAAAGTGGGATATACAAACGACCCGACTAATGATATGTATGCCCAAGATGTGCCGCCGCTATCGACTAAAGATGCGACTAATTTAGCGCGCAAATTGCTGGAAGGCGAGAATATTGTGACACCAGATATCCAAGGAACTGCTGTTGCGATAGCTGATGAATTAAGTAATATTCCTTTCTACATCCACCACTTAATTGTCAAACTCAAATTGCGCGGTGGTGCAGGGGACATAGCAGCGATTAAAGCAATCATTGCTGATTCCTTTGATGACCCGATGAATCCTTGGAAGATGGAACATTATGCCGATCGTATCGAGAATTATTACGATGAAAAACAGCGTCCTTATGCCAAGAATTTACTAGATATTTTGGCACGCGCAAACGAGCCTTTGTTATTTGATGAATTGTTTAATCGTCTCAAGCAAGACTCGGACACTCAAGACAAGGAAATTGCCAGGAAAGTGTTAACTCTTTTGCAGAAAGATTATTATCTTCAAAAGGGTGATTTGGGATTTAAATTTCGTTATCCGCTGATTCAAAAATACTGGAAATCATCGAGATGTTGAGCATGGAGGGCGGGCACGGGGGCACCGGAATAATAGAGGAGACGGCAATGCCGTGTCCCTACCCCACCCAAGTTTTTATTCTCTCTGTCATTGCGAGTGAAGCGAAGCAATCGCCTAGTCTCTGCGATTACTTCACTTCGTTGCAACCAGTTACCCCACCCAAGTTTTTATTCTGTCTGTCATTGCGAGTGAAGCGAAGCAATCGCCTAGTCTCTGCGATTGCTTCACTTCGTTCGTAATGACAATACTCCGGCAATGACCAATAATACTAAATCGCCTAGTCTCTGCGATTGCTTCACTTCGTTCGCAATGACAATACTCCGGCTGCGATTGCTTCACTTCGTTCGCAATGACAATACTCTAGCTAATAATACTAAATAACCAACCGAATCAATCTATGAAAAATACATTTATCTCCCGATTTACTCCGAGCTTGATGACACCAGAAACCCTGGAAGATATCTTAGTACAACGTCATACACTAGCAAATTATTTAGTAGATAAAATCCGGGATAGCGCCACAACAGATAGCAAGTATTTTCAACTACTAATCGGGCCGCGCGGCATTGGCAAAACGCACTTGGTTTCCCTGATATATCATCGCGTCGCCAAGATGGATGATTTGCAGGATAAATTGCTGATTGCGTGGCTGCGTGAGGAGGAATGGGGGATTGCATCTTTTTTGGATTTGTTGCGGGGAATATTTCGGGCATTTGCTCAAGAATATCCCGCAGCATATCAAGCTCAATTACATGATGAAGTTGAAAAGCTTTACGAGTTGTCGCCGGAACAAGCTGAATATAAAGCGGCACAATTGCTGACAGAATTTGTGGGAAATCGGGTGCTATTGTTGATTGTTGAAAATTTAGAAGACGTGTTTAGCGGCTTGGGAGAATTTGGACAGAAGCAGTTGAGGGCGTACATTCAAAATCATTCGTTTTTGACAATTTTGGCGACATCACAAAGTTTGTTTGATGGAGTCAAAGGCTATGACAATCCTTTTTATGGTTTCTTTTATTCACATACATTAAATGAGTTTAAGGTTGATGATGCTGTAGATTTGTTGAATCACATTGCTAACTTAGAAGGAAATACCGATTTAGCATCTTTTATTCAAACTCCTACAGGGTACGATCGCATAAAAGTCGTGCATTACCTTTCTGGTGGTAGTCCTCGCGTGTATATTGTTTTTTCGGCTTTTCTGATGACTCCTGAATCGCTCGATAAATTGGTGGAACCGTTCATGGAAATGCTGGATAGCCTCACGCCATACTATCAGGATCGGATGAAGTATATTTCAAATCAGCAGCGAAAGATTGTTGACTTTTTGTGCGATCGAGGTGGTGCAGCACCAGTCAAAGAAATTGCTAAATACTGTTTTATTACTCACCAAACAGTGTCTAGTCAACTTAAAGATTTGCTGGAAAAAGGTTATGTCAAAAAAGAAGAGATTGGACGGGAATCGTGGTATGAATTGCGGGAACCATTGATGCGTTTTTGTCTGGAGGTGAAGAAGCAGCGCAATCAACCGATTCGATTAATTGTGGATTTTATTCGGGTTTGGTATACGCGGGAAGAGTTGCAGCAGCGATTGGGATTGAGGATGGCGGATGTTGATTTTGGGGAGAAAGAAGGTCATTTTATGTATCGGCAAGGTTTGACACCGATTCCAGATGATGATGTGATGCAACGAGAATATTATA
>JAYTZD010000297.1:0-1598 GCA_043742065.1 Oscillatoriales bacterium | reverse complement strand
AATTGCTGTCGCCGGGAACTGAAAAAGAAGATTTGAGAGAAAACGATCGCGAATTGCCGCCTACGTCTCAGGATTTAGCTGGTAATGGCCATATAAATCCAGAACCAAGAGAGGGAAAACCTGCGCGAAAATGGGAGGTTTATGAGCAGATTTTGCGGGTTCCTTACTATGTCGTTTTTAGCCGCTATACGAATATCATGAGAGCTTTCAAATTGGAGGGAGCTCGCTATCAAGAACTACGGTTGTCTGACTCGCGGCTGTGGATGCCTGAGATTGATTTAGGCTTGGGTTTGTGGCAAGGTGAGTATCTGGGAGTCGATCGCCTCTGGTTGCGCTGGTATGATGTTCAAGGCAATTGGATTCCTACCCCAGAGGAACGTGCTCAACACGAAGAAGAGCGTGCAAACCAAGAACAACAGCGTGCCGAACTTGCCGAAGCTCGGTTAGAGTCTTTGATGCAAAGACTGCGGGAATCTGGTATTGATCCCGATCGCTTTTTGAACACCTAACTGTGAATTCAGGATGTTAAGTCAAAAGCGCGATCGGTCTTTTAATCGGTATCGGGAAAAAAGGGCGATTTAATATTTATTTTGCTCAGACTGATGCACAACAATCGTGCTATAATTCAAATTGGTAAGTGTTCGATAGCGAGCCAAATAAAATGAGCAAAACTGTAGAAGTAAGTGTAGTCAATCAGCCAAAGCAATTAAAAGACTATTTTGATTTTTGGGCGGCTGATGATATTCGCATTAAAGAGACGCGCATTGGGATCGAGGATATTCTCGATGAATACATTTATGGGAATAAATCACCAGAAGTAATATCAGAACTGTTTCCCACAGTAACTTTAGAGCAAATTTACGCTACAATTTTTTACTATCTACAAAATCCCGAAATTGTAAGAAAGTATGTAGAAGATTGGTTAGAATACACTCTAAAAGCACAGGCAGAACACGATGAGAATCCTCCGCCTGTTGTCTTCCGGCTTCGGAAGTTAAAAGCAGAAAATGATGCGAATTCGGAAGCATAATAAATGGCAATTCAGTACCTGTATGAAAAAGATATTATCACTTTTGACCGGGATTGCGATCGCATCTGTCTCCCTTGCTGCTTTCATTCCAGCCAGCTACGTGCTGCGAGTAGAAACTGTCAAACAGGGAATGCTGCGCCTGACTAATACTTCCAATCAGCGGATTTATATAAAAAACTTTGTCCTTCGCAACCACAAAGTCAATGAATTTGGCAAGCTGACTGGAGAAGATGAAGACATGAAAATTCGAGTAGAATCGTCGCTAAATCCAGGCGAAAGTAGATTAGAAACAACTTCCGATGCACCACGTCGGACAACTGCAAATACCGAACTATTGCGATGGAATGATGGTAAAAAAAATCATCGAAAAGGATTGTTAATCTGTTTTATTAATGACTTCAACCACAATGTATATCTGACTCCTAACGGACAATTGTCCTGTCCCAAATAATTTAGATCACAAATATCCTCTAAAAAGCAACTTATGTCAACTCTATCCCAAGAAAAGTGTGCTGCTTGTCGCCAAAACTCGCCCCGCGTCACAGCCTTTGAAATAGTCCAACTCAAA
>JAYTZD010000296.1:0-3400 GCA_043742065.1 Oscillatoriales bacterium | reverse complement strand
ATTTTTTACAAGCACAGGGGAAAGAAGGGCGATCGCGCTTTTTGACAAGTTGGGAGGTAAGGGCGATCGCTAAACTTATCAGGTAATTATGGTAATCTAAAAGTTAGGTAACTAGGACTGGCAAGAATGGAGGAATGTGACAACACAATTTTTCTGTCCATATCTCGATAGTGAGGTTGAACTCACTGAAGAGCGAGAACTACATATTGTCGAGACACATCCCGATTTGCTACAATCTTATCAGGAAAGAATTGCTAAAACTCTAGCTGACCCAGATGAGGTTCGATGTGATTTACGTTTCGGCAATACTCTTCTATTTTCACAGCAGTCTGGTAAGGGCCGCAAGGGTAGGTATGTTGTAGTAGCTGTTGTGAATGATACAGATCCCACAGATCGCTATTGGATCGTGACAGCTTACTTAACAAAAAATGTTACCCAAGGAGAGATAATATGGCAGAAAAATTAACTTTTAAATACGATGCTATTGGGGATATTTTATACGTCAATAAATGTTCGCCTTATGCAGAGCAAGAATCGCAAGAACTAGACTATGGAATTGTGGCTCGTCTCAATCCTGACACGGAGGAAATTGAAAATCTGGAAGTTATGTTTTTCTCAAAGCGGTTGCGAGAGAGTAATGTATTTGAATTGCCGATTGTGGGTGACTTGCACTTGAGTTATCAGGCTTAAAAGAGAATGGATTAGATCTGTCAAAAATAGTGTATTCTCAACCGAAACGACACGAAGGCTTCAGATTTTCGTGGCTTTTTTGAAAAACACAGGCGAGGGGCGATCGCGCTTTTTGACAAGTCGGGCGATCGCCTTTTCATAAAGAGAGCAGTATCAATTAAAAAGCCAAGGTAGCTGGTTATTTCTCCTACTCAAACAGAACGCATTTATAGCCAGTCTGTGCTTTGACTTCATCTTTGAAACGCCATACATCAGTATTGAGACGTGCTAAATCACCTTCCGTAATTCCTTTGACATAGACACAGTTTTTATCAGCCCAAAGCTCATATCCTGTCTGACTTTTACCAAGAAAAGTTCTAGAGGCTGTTGAGCCAGAAGTTGAGGAAGAAGAAACAACTGAGGATGAAGTAGTAGAAGTAGGTTTGTATATAGCACTCACGAATAGTAATACGACAACAACTGCTGCACAAAAAGCACCAGTAATCTGATAGACTACCTTTGTGTTATCAACGAACTGCCCTTCTTTGAAAGCCAAATATTTGTTCCAAGCTTGCTGTTTAGGATTCTTGGAATTAATTTGAGAAATTCTAGCCGAGATTATCTTATCTGGCTTGATTTTATTAAGTATTCTAGAAACCACGTTCAAGCAAGTTTGGGAATCTAGAGTTCTGTCAGACTTCAGCTTTAACCAGAGCATTACGCCATACTGCCACCGCCAGAACTCTTGAAAGTCATGCAATCTTTAGGACGACAGTCATTAGTTGAAACAGTAAAACAAAACGGCGATCGCACTTCACGATCGGGCAAGTAATCAGAGAATATATAATGAACAAAACCAGAAGCAAAAACTGACCCCACTCACAGAGTTTTACAATGGCTACAGCAACATTATTAAGTCACGAAATAGCAGAAGGTCAAAGACTAATAGACGCTCTAAATGCAGCAAATCTATCAGTTGATTCTGCTCTCTGGAACTACGCACCAGAACCAGAAACATGGCGGCTGATGCTCACCTCACCTCTGTACGATAGCGAAGGGCCTCTTAAAACTTATGGGGAAATTCTGTCAGTCTTTCGCGAAGTTAAACCTGAATTGAAAATCGATTGGACAGCCCTCGTAGCAGTAAGCCCAAAACATGACTTAATTGAGGGCTTACGTCAGATACAACAGAAGTGGAATTTAGACTTTTCAGGCAGAAGACTGACAAACGATCGGATTAATCAGACGTGGATCGAAGATGCTTACATTTATCAAATCAAGTAGATTGACACGGAGGACACGGCAGTGCCGTTTCCCTACAATTAATCTGGGTAGGGACTAAGGCCAAGCCGTGTCCTGATTGTGGAGTAACTTAAGGCTCAACCCAGCGATCGTCCGATTTAATCAAATTAATCAATTCTTCCACACCTCTGTCCTCCGGCACCTTCTTAATTTCTTCCCGGCCCCGGTACAGCGAGATATAACCAGCCTGCTTCCCCACATAACCGTAGTCAGCATCAGCCATTTCTCCCGGCCCATTGACAATACAGCCCATTACTGCTATGTCCAAACCCGTGAGATGCTTCGTCGCCTCCCTCACTTTGTGCAGCACATCCTCTAAGTTAAACAAAGTACGGCCGCAGGAAGGACAAGCCACATACTCAACCATCGTTTTCCGCAATCCCAAGGCTTGCAGAATGCTGTAGCAGACAGGAATTTCCTTTTCTGGGGCTTCTGTCAGGGACACGCGGATGGTGTCGCCGATGCCATCTGCCAACAGTGGTGCGATGCCGGCGGTGGATTTGATCCGGCCATATTCGCCGTCGCCAGCTTCCGTCACACCCAAATGCAGGGGGTAATCCATGCCGAGTTCGTCCATCCGGTGTGCCATCAAGCGGTAAGCAGCAACCATTACGGGTGCGCGGGAGGCTTTCAGGGAAATCACGATGTTGCGGAAGTCAAGGGATTCGCAAATTTTGATGAATTCCAGGGCCGACTCTACCATGCCTTGGGGGGTGTCACCGTAGGTGAACAGCATCCGTTCGGCGAGGGAACCGTGATTGACTCCAATTCGCAAAGCTTTGCCTTGATCTCGCAGGGAAATCACCAGCGGTTCCAGGGTTTCGCGGATTTTTTCGCCAATTTCGGCGAATTCGGCTGCGGTATATTCGGTTCTGTCGGCTTTCGGCTTCTCGAACACGTACAAACCCGGATTGATTCTCACTTTGTCTACGTGTTTGGCCACTTCCAGGGCGATTTTCATGCCGTTGTGGTGGACATCGGCAACGAGGGGGACTGCTTGGTAGGTGGCGATCAGTTTTTGCTTGATTTCGGCCAAGGCTTTGGCGTGGGCCATGCTGGGCACGGTGACGCGGACGATTTCGCAGCCAATCTCGTGCAATCGCCGAATTCCGGCTACTGAACCGTCGATGTCGAGGGTGTCTTCGTTAATCATCGACTGTACGACGACTGGGTAGCCGCCGCCGATGGTGATGCTACCGACTTTGACTGGTCTGGTTTTGCGGCGTTTGATGCTGGTGTCGAAGACTGGTTCAGGGTTGGGGGTTTTGGTGGGATTTGGTAGAGTTTGCATAATTGATTGCTGGTGTTCTATTACCAAAAGTTATAAAATTGCGTTTCCTGTTTTTCAGGTTGCCACACAAATGGTCTGTTTGGGGAAACAGGTTTTGGGATTTGGTTTTTTTGATGGATTTGGGATATTTTCAATAGT
>JAYTZD010000295.1:0-13861 GCA_043742065.1 Oscillatoriales bacterium | reverse complement strand
CGGAATTATGAGTTACCGATGTTAATTGCGATCGCGCTACAAAGTCCCCGCAGTATTCGCCGCCAAATTTGGGAGTTTTTCACCAAGTGGGTGAATGTTACTCCGCCTTTGAATGGCAATGATTTGAAGGCTTTGGGTTACAAGCCTTCGCCTGGGTTTAAACTAATGTTGGATGATTTGTTGGCGGCGAGCTTGGATGGGCATTTGCCCGATCGCACTTCTGCTATTGCTTTTTTAGCAAAACGTTATCCTCAATCAAAATAGCTGGTAATATTTCCGAATTCTTGATATTGTGAAATGTACTTGCGTAGGGTGCGTCAGTATTATCAGGTTTTCCGTTTCAGCGTAAGGGTTCTAGCTGACGCACCCTACTAGCTGAACAGTCTATCGCAAGTTATTTATATTTCGAGAATTAAGGTGAAAAAACAGCGCCCTCCTGGTTTGATCGCAATAGTCATTTACAAAACTTTTGTTGCTGCTCTCTTGACTGTGACTTCGATTGCTTTACTTTTTGCCCTGAAAAATCATCAATTTTTGGCAAAATTTTCAGATTCGTATTTATTAGAAAGTAAGTTAAAGATGATTGAATTTTTATTAGATAAAATTCTCATGCTCAAACCTAAAACATTACTATTTAGCGGACTAGCGGCCGGACTTTATGCCACCTTAACTGCTGTTGAAGCTGTTGGCTTATGGTACGAAAAAGGCTGGGCGACAATTTTAGTTTTAGTTTTGGTTGGTATCAGTATCCCGCCTGAAATATTTGAATTAGTTCAGGGTGTCACTATACTTAAGCTAGGGGTGTTTATCGCCAATATCGCGGTGTTTTGGTATCTACTGCACCATTTGCCGAAGCATGGAAAGTAGGTGTGTAGTTGTCCAACCAAATTTCACCACGATACACTACCAATCCTCCTGTGGAAGAGAGAGCAATTGCATTGTTGCCATTACGCTATCTAAATCTGAAGATTCTTGAGAATACACCTCGTTCAGTTTCGATAAAATCCGCTCTCGGTTATATCGTCGTAAATATACTTTCAAGGCTTCGGTATATAGTTCGCTCCGAGATATTCCCAACTTTTGAGCAAGTACCTCAGCTTCTTCAAAAATTGGGTCTGGAAGAGAAATAGCAGTTTTCAAAACTAGATTCCTCAAATAGTTATACTTTAGTTATACCAAATTTATTCTGTTAATTAACTATTTCGATCGCACTTAACCCCAATCTTGCCTTTCGACTCATTACCATAATTGTATTCATAAGTCAAGTCAAAATCTAAATATTTATATAAGCCAGTCAATTGTGAAGATTCGTTAAAGAGAAAAGGGGTAGCACCCCCTATGGGTTATACTTTCAGACATAGATGCACCCTGATGGCTTTCCCGTTCCACAAGAGCGGGATTTTTATTGCAGGAAAATTGTGTTAAGTTTTAATACGCCTGCTACATATAAAATTAAGTCAAACATTCCGATCGAGCGATCGCCCTCACTCTGCTTTAATCACCCAAAGGCGGTAGCATAGGTTGGGACACGGCATCAAGAAAAGATGAACTTAGCGCCAACAACAGCCCTCCAGCAGGGAAAATACACAATTAACGCGACTTTGGGCCTAGGAGGGTTCGGCATCACTTACCGAGCTACCCACTCCCATCTCAACCAAACCGTCGTACTCAAAACCCTCAACGAAAGTCTGCGCCAACACCCAGAATCGGCCAACTTTCAGCAGCAATTTATCGCCGAAGCTCAACGGCTGTCTCGCTGTCAACATTCCAACATAGTCAGAGTCATCGACTTTTTTACCGAAGCCGGACAGTCCTTTATCGCAATGGACTACATTCCCGGCGAAACCCTGGCAAAAATAGTCAGTGATTCCCAGCCACTACCAGAAGCCCAAGCCCTACACTACATTCGGCAAATAGCCTCAGCCGTAAGCACGGTTCACAAAAGCGGCCTGCTGCACCGAGATATTAAACCAGAAAACATGATCCGGCGAGCTGACACTCACATCGTAATGCTGATCGATTTCGGCATTGCACGGGACTTTACTGCCGGTACTAAACAAACTCACACTAACTTGCTCTCGCCAGGATACGCGCCGATCGAACAATACCTCTATGAGGGCAAATGTACACCCGCCACAGATGTTTATGCGATCGCAGCTACCTTATATTACTTACTATCCGGTCAACCACCAATAGCAGCACCCCTACGCGATCGAATTCCCCTCCAAGACTTACGACAATGGCAGCCCAACCTCAGCCCCGGAGTTGAGCAAGCTATCCTTTGGGGACTGGAAACCGATCCCGAAAAACGCCCCCAAACCATCGAAAATTGGCTATCCCAGCTACAGGAAACCAAGGAATTACCACCAGTACAAACCAAACAAACTCTGCGTTTGCCTGCACCTCCACCTCCACAGTTGACTCTGCTAGCCTTTGTTGCCACCTCTGTAATTGCAGGGTGGATGGGTTTTGACTTAGCATCGCGCTACAACGTCACCAAACTCAGCCGGAATATCCCCAAAACTCAATCCTTACCATCTCTGGAAGATTTGCTCAAATCCCGCGATTTGTCTGGGCCAATGTTTGGGCAGCCATCAGTCGAAAGTAGCCCTGTCCCTCCGAGTGAAGTTGACAATCTCCCCAAATCCACCTTAGACGCCACTATTCCCGAACCACCAATCAATTCCCCAGAAGTCAATTCCAAGCCTTCTCCATCCCCAAGCCCAGAAATTCCCATCCCAGAGCCTCAACCTGAGCCTTCAGAAACTCCCACTCCAGAGCCTCAACCTGAGCCTTCAGAAACTCCCATCCCAGAGCCGAGAATCCAAATCGCTCCATCACGTACAATCACCCCAGCACCAGTACCGGAAGTTGAACCCCTGCCGCCTGAACCGCCCCGCAAATCTGCCCCAGCTCCTAGCCCAACCGTGGCTAAGACGGGTGAAACGTTTTCACCGCCTGAGCTTAATCCTTCACCAGTAACGTTGCCGGAGCGATCGATCGAAGCCCCAATACCCAGCCGCATTGACAGTAATTCCAATAGTCCGATCGTACCTGACTCGTCGCCGACAGTTGCAGAACCAACAGCACCTTTCCCAGAACTTCCTAAAAATTAGTCAATTCCGGTTGCACCGGAATAATAGAGGAGACGGCACTGCCCATAGGTGTCAACTTAAATAGCATAAATACCACGGCGGTTAAAACCGCACGAGTCGCTTCCCTCTCAGGTCTAAAGACTCTGAGTTTCCCGCATCCCGTATTATTTTTATGAGCCTAGAACCGTTTTTGAGTTCAAAGCATTCGACTATGAGCTACAATGTGAAGTTATATGACAACACTACTTACCGAGTTTTTTTTATGAGTAAACCACCAGTTCAGGCTTTTTTCATAGGCAGAGCACTTGCAGAAGCAGTATACGAACACTTGGAAACTACAGCGACTAACGCTTTCTCTGAACTAGGCAAATTTGATGCCGAACAAAGAGAGCGACTACGCCAGTTCACCGATAGAGTGATGGAACGAGCTAATCGAGAAGCAGATTCCGCAATGCAAGCCCGAACCGGCACTGCAACTACTACCAATATTCAAGACATCCAACCAGCAGACTTGCAAGTGACTATTGATGAGTTACGTGCAGAAGTTGCCTTGGTGCGATCGGAATTGCAACGCTATCGCACCAGTTTGCCATAGCTAAGTGCCGCTCAAAATTTACCCCAGGAGCGCAAACTGATGCGCTCTTCGTTCTAATTACATAGAACTTACGCAGTCTCTATGCTGTTGTTACTATCTGAGATTCTTCGTTTCACTCAGAATGACAGAATTACATAGGTCTTGCGTAAGTCCTGTTACAGCAAAGATATAAAATCAGCAATTTAGGAACCCAAGTGTCTGTCCTCCTTGATGACTCTGTTAATGCTCAGCGATACCCAAAGCTTACTGGCGATGCCGTTTTGCCAAACCCCCCTGGTAAATCCTATGGTAGTAAAGCTTATCGCTGGAATCGCGAAAAATACTCCCGACAGCGACGCTTTTTTGACATTTGGGCCTTTGTATTGCTCTGGCTGGCTTCCCTATGGCTCGATAGCAAGGATTGGAGCTACTGGAAAGGTGTTACCGAAGAAAAGAAAGTTTCCAGACGGCGTTTTCAGGCTATCTGGGTTCGAGAAACTCTCTTGGATTTGGGCCCGACTTTTATTAAGGTAGGTCAATTATTTTCGACTCGCGCCGATTTGTTCCCAGCAGAATATGTTGAGGAACTTTCTAAGCTCCAAGATAGGGTACCTGCTTTCAGCTACGAGCAGTTAGAGGCAATTGTTGAGCAGGATTTGGGCAAGACGGTGCACGAACTCTACCAGAGTTTTGACCCGGTTCCTCTGGCGGCTGCGAGTTTGGGCCAAGTACACAAGGCTCAACTGCACTCAGGCCCGGAAGTGGTGGTGAAGGTGCAGCGACCTGGACTGCGGAAGCTGTTTGAGATTGATTTGCAAATTCTCAAGGGAATTGCCCGCTATTTTCAAAATCATCCCAAATGGGGCCGTGGCCGAGATTGGATGGGGATTTATGAAGAGTGCTGTCGGATTCTCTGGCTGGAAATTGATTATCTCAATGAAGGCAAGAATGCTGACACTTTTCGACGTAATTTTAGTAACTGCGACTGGGTGCGGGTACCACGGGTTTATTGGCGGTATGCGGCTCCGCGAGTGTTAACTTTGGAGTACCTGCCGGGGATTAAAATTAGTCACTATGAGGCTTTGGAGGCTGCTGGAATCGATCGCAAGTCGATCGCCCAAAAGGGAGCTGAAGCTTATTTGCGGCAGTTGCTCAACGACGGCTTTTTCCATGCTGATCCTCACCCCGGCAATATCGCGGTTAGTGCTGAGGGGGATCTGATTTTCTACGATTTTGGCATGATGGGTCAGATTCAGGCGAACGTCCGCGAAGGACTGATGGAGACACTCTATGGTATTGCTTCCAAAGATGGTCAACGAATTATGGATTCTTTGATTAATTTGGGGGCTTTGGTGCCTACGGGTGATATGAGTCCGGTCAGGCGATCGATCCAGTATATGCTGGATAACTTCATGGACAAGCCTTTTGAAAATCAGTCGGTCAGCGCCATTACCGACGACCTTTACGATATTGCCTACGACCAACCTTTTCGCTTCCCAGCTACCTTTACTTTTGTAATGCGAGCTTTTTCGACCATTGAAGGAGTTGGACGCGGTTTAGATCCTGAGTTTAACTTTATGGAGGTGGCACAGCCTTTTGCCATGCAGCTTATGACTAATGGAAATGGATCCGATCCAACTAGCAGTATTTTTAACGAACTCGGCCGTCAAGCAGCCCAAGTCAGTTCGACAGCCTTGAGTTTACCCCGCCGGATTGAGGAAACTCTTGACAAACTTGAACAGGGAGATTTGCGGATTCGCGTCCGTTCAGCCGAAACAGACCGTTTGCTGCGGCGCATTAGCAGTGTTCAAATGGGAACAAATTATACTCTGATGATGAGTGCTTTTACTTTGTCGGCGACAATCTTGTTTGTCAGCAATCAAGTATGGCCGGCTGTCGCTGTGGCTTTGCTAGCTGCGGTGACAGGCTTTGTGCTGCTGCGCTTGTTTAAGCGGATTGATCGCTTGGATAGAATGTCGTAAGCAAATATATAGCCTTTCTTAGTAAGATCAGATCGGGTATCGGGCATCGGGCATCGGGCATCGGGCATCGGGCATCGGGCGTACCTCACTTTCTTGAGAAGCGCTATGGCGAGATTTGGCCAGCTAAAACTCTCAACCCAAATTTTAAGATAGGAGTGGCATCAGAGGATCTACAATTAAAGATTAAGGAAGTGCAATTTTTTTTCGCGCAACTCGCGGTCTGAAATCTGGAGAGAAGAAGAATTTTCAAATCTCTTTTACAGTCAGAGTTGCCGGCATAAAAATTGTGCCAATTGTATCTAGAATGCAAGTTCGATCGCCAATTTATGAAACGCTCTTTCGCAGGTAAGACAGACACAGGGTTAGTTCGTTCCGTAAATCAGGATTCGTACTACATCGACCCGGATGGGCGATTTTTCATAGTTGCTGACGGGATGGGAGGACACGCAGGAGGTCAAGAAGCCAGCCGGATTGCTACTGAAGCAATTCAATCTTATCTGCTGGAACATTGGGAAGGCCCAGAGGATACTCCGCTGTTATTGGAACAGGCTCTGTTAATTGCCAATCAAGCAATTTTGACAGATCAGTTCAACCATCCCGAACGGTCTGATATGGGGACTACTGCTGTGGTCGTAGTGTTTAGGGATGAGGGGCGGCCTTGGTGTGCTAATGTCGGCGACTCTCGCTTGTACCGACTGCATGGCTCTCACTTGGATCAGATTACTGAAGACCAAACTTGGGTAGCTCAGGCTGTACAAAGAAAGGCTTTGACTACTGAACAGGCTCGAAATCATCCTTGGCGTCACGTTTTATCCCAGTGTTTGGGCCGGGATGATTTGCGTGACATAGATATTTTACCGGTGGATGTTAAACCAGGGGATCGCTTGCTGCTATGTAGCGACGGCTTGACTGAGGAACTTTCTGATCCTTTGATTGCTGGGCCTCTGAAGTCGATTCGGGCCTGTGAAGGGGCTGCAACTGCTTTGATTGAAGCAGCTAAGGAGAAGGGTGGCCGTGACAATATTACTGTGGTGATTGTTACCCTCGATCTCAAATAAATCGAGCAACCTCCCGGATAATCTAAAATTTAAAATCTAAAATCTAAAATCGTATGACTCGTGTTATCGGTTTGATCAGCGGCACGTCAGTAGATGGCATTGATGCCGCTTTGGTGGATGTGGTCGGTTCCCAAACTGACTTGAAAATTGAGTTGGTAGCAGGTCGAACTTTTGCTTATCCTCCTAAGTTACGATCGCAAATTCTCTCAGTTTGCGGGGGGTCAGCTTTGTCAATGGCAGAGCTGGCAGAATTGGATGATGCGATCGCCAATTCTTTCGCGATCGCAGCCTTGACAATTCAAGCAGAATATGATAAGGCAGAATTGATCGGGTCTCATGGTCAAACTGTCTACCACCGACCGGCTCGGAAGGGCGAGATGGGGAGAGAGGGAGAGAAGGAGAGAGAGGGAGAGAAGGAGAGAGGGGGAGAGAGGGAGAGAGGGAGATTTTCTGCTGACTCCTCGCCGATTCTGGGTGCAGAAATGGGTTACAGCTTGCAACTAGGGCGGGGGGCGCTGATTGCGGCATTGACGGGCATTACTACTGTGAGCAACTTTCGAGCGGCAGACATTGCAGCCGGCGGTCAAGGTGCACCTTTAGTTCCAATAGTTGATGCTTACCTGCTGACAGAACCCGATCGCCATCTCTGTATCCAAAATCTGGGTGGAATTGGCAATTTAACCTATCTGCCTGCCCAGAAAAATAGCCCATTGGTGAACAAATCAGAGGTTTCCCATGTTGGGGATGGCATCTTGGGCTGGGATACTGGGCCGGCAAATTCCCTGTTAGATTTGGCAGTAGAACACTTCTCAGGGGGAACCAAAACTTGTGACGAAAATGGAGATTGGGCAGCTCTTGGCCAGCCCTGTCAAGCTTTGGTAGAAGATTGGCTCAAGCAAGAGTTCTTCCTCCAACAACCGCCAAAATCTACAGGGCGGGAGTTGTTTGGTGTAGACTACTTTCACCGTTGTTTGGTCGAGGCTTCTTCTTACAACCTCAGTCCTGCTGATGTGCTGGCTACTCTAACAGAACTGACAGTCGCCTCGATCGCTCACAGTTACCAAACTTTTTTACCGCAGATGCCCGATCGAGTTTTATTGTGCGGGGGCGGTAGCCACAATCTCTACTTAAAACGCCGATTACAAGCACAATTGCATCCAGTGCAAGTCTTGACTACTTCTGAGGCTGGCTTGAATGTAGATTTTAAGGAGGCGATCGCTTTTGCGGTTTTAGCCGAATGGCGGGTTCGGGGCATTCCCGGCAATCTCCCTCAAGTTACTGGTGCGATCGCTCCCGTACTTTTAGGAGAAATTAACTCCTGTTGGTAGCAGTTGATCGTGATACCATAGACTTTGAGGGGACAACGGCTGTGCGTTGTTGCACCAGCATTGTAGCCGGCAGTCCAAGCATAGGAACAGCACTGTGGCTCACACGTTTTTAATGGAATCAGGCCAATGGATGCTAGAAGGAAGTTGGATTGAGCGCAATGGCGTGCCAATTACGGTTAAAGGCAAAACTTTAGTGAGTTGGAACCGAACAGATTGGTTCAATATGGTGACGAAGCTCGTGTTTCCTGGAGGCGATCGGGAAGAAATTATCTTGCAGTACCGAGGACACCTCAACAGCGATGAACGGCAGTATACTTTTGTGCTCCAGCACAGCGAACTTGGCCGCGTCGAGGGTGAAGGTTGGATCGCTCCCCAGTCGATCGTCCAACGTTACTGGGTACTGGGAGACGAACGCCAACGGCGCACGGGTTTCGATACCTTTCACCGCGTCGATAGCAACCGCTACTACTACTCCAGTGGCATCATGTCTGGTCATTCCTTGACTAGCACGATGGAGGCTACTTTTGAACGTCAGTCGGAATAACTCAATTCTAGAGTTATATCAATTCGGGTTGCACCGAAATCATTGTTGACTGTTGACTGTTGACTGTTTAGGGAAAGACTGAAGGGCAATGGTTAAAATCCAACCTGGAAGCAAAACAAAAGTATTGTTAATATTCCCAAAAAAACGATACATATTAGTCGCCCTAGGGCATTGGGAGACTCTAAACGGACAGGTCGGGACTGTAAGACTACCTTGGTAGCAGGACTCGTTGAAGTGTCAAGAATCCCCGCTCGTTTACGACGGGGAGTATGTCAAGGTTTAGATATTTGAACAATACCGATGCAACCGGAAACGATATTACAAGTTGCGAATTCTGGGATTTGAGCAGAAAATTGAAGGTTTTGCGGGTCGGAGGTCGCCTTCTGATATCCGACTTATGCAATTCTTGCTTAACCTGATCCGCTGCAAATTGAGACCAATATATTTATTTTTAACAAACAATAACTACGATCAAAATTTTCACATCGACTTTTTCTTTCTTCTTTCTTCGGTGATACCTTCCGGTTTCGAGTGACGCCCCATCACCCCCAACTCGTTCCCATCTGAGGAATAGAGTAAGAGACGGAGGTCGCCGACTGCGACTCCACGTTATTGAATGCCAGGGTTTGGTTCTAAACCCCAGTGGTGTTTCAGAAAATGACGGTACATAGTTTCCCGCAACATCATTTGTTCGTAGAGCTTGACCAGAAACTCTTGAGCTTGCTCGCGGCTCATGTCACTTACCTGTGTTTTGAAGGAACACAGGCTGAATTGCTGTTCCAAAGATAGTTCTGCTGGTTGGTTCATGACTTTGACTCCTTGAGTATGTCAAAAGTAGAGGTAACTTGAGAGTACAAACCTGGATTGGCCGGTTTTGTAAGTTTTTTCAGCGATCGCGAGTCGGTTTCAGGATGCCCTAAAGCCAATCTTGCTTTAACTATATATTACAAAAGGTAACAATGATTTGACAAATCTGCCATCTTTCTCAAGAAATAACTTAATAACAGAGATGGCAAACTACCGCAAAAGTTCCTTCCGTAGGTATATACAAGTCTATCTACTTGTCAAGAGAAAAAAAGCTCAGTATGAACCAAAATAATTGTAGTAATTTATACCGTTTTTTTTAAGGAAGGAAGAAGGAAGAAGGAAGAGGGAAGGTGAAGGAAGTCATTAGTCATTAGTCATTAGTTATTAGTTATTGGTTGGTTGTTATTGGTTAGTTGGCAGATTAATTAGCAATGCCCAATGCCCAATGCCCAATGCCCAATGCCCAATGCCCGATGCCCAATTCCCAATTCCCAATTCCCTATCCCTACCAAAAAAATGGGGTTAGAGCCTGCCCCTTCTAGGGGACTTTCTCCATATTCTTAGAGAAATCCAATCATTCCTATGATAAGTGTGTTATCATAGGAACAGGAGGAAATTAAAATGCTCGTTCTTGAATTCAAGGCTTACGCAAAACCAGATCAGTTCCAGGCCATCGACGAAGCGATTAGAATTTGTCAATTCATTCGCAATAAATCGATCCGCATCTGGATGGATGGCGGAGCTAAATCTTGGTTCGATCTTTCCAGGTACTGTGCGATTTGGGCTCAAGAATTTGACTTTGCAAATAAGTTGGGTGCAATGGCTCGACAAGCTAGTGCAGAAAGAGCATGGGCTAGTATTTCGAGATTCTCTGAAAACGTCAAAAAAGGAATCAAAGGTAAAAAAGTCGGGTTTCCCAAGTTCCAAAAAAATTGTCGTTCTGTTGAGTACAAAACCAATTCTTGGAAGCTTTCATCAGATAAAAAATCTATCACCTTTACCGACAAGTGCGGAATTGGTAGGCTGAAGTTAAAAGGTACTCGCGACCTAAACTTCTATCAGCCAGACCAGATTAAACGGGTGAGATTGGTCAAACGCGCAGATGGATATTACGCCCAGTTTTGCATTCAAGTAGAGCGAGTAGAAACGGCTGCAATTACAGGTAAAACTGTTGGATTGGATGTTGGACTGAAAGAGTTTTACACTGATTCAAATGGCGAAATCGCTCCTAACCCGATGTTTCTGCGTAGAGGTGAAGCACGGTTAAAATGTGCCCAACGTCTTGTAAGCCGGAAGGTAAAAGGCGGGTCAAATCGCCGGAAAGCCAGAGTGATTTTAGGTAAGCGACATCTCAAAATAAGTAGACAGCCCATTCGACTACGCTCAGGGTAAACTCCAAGACCATGCTATCCAGTTGGCAAGGTGCGTAATCACATCAAACGATGTAGTGGTTTATGAAGATTTGAGAGTGTCCAACATGGTTAAAAATCACTGCTTGGCAAAATCAATTAGCGATGCTTCTTGGTATCAGTTCAGAATGTTCTTAGAATATTTTGGAAAAGTGTTTGGTCGGATTACCATTGCGGTGAATCCTGCTTACACCAGTCAAGAATGCAGTAATTGTGGGGAAGTCGTTAAAAAATCTCTATCCACCCGAACCCATATTTGTCAATGTGGATGCGAGATGGATAGAGATCGTAATGCCGCAATTAATATCCTGAATCGCGGGATAGGTACGACGGGGCACGTCGGAACTTCGATCCGTTTGAAGATCGTAAACGCTTAGGGAGACTGGATCTCTGGGTTAGGTGTGGAAACGCTCTTAACTTAAGTCCGATCTACGATCTAAGAATCCTCGTGCGTTCACGCCGAGGAGTGTCAAATGATCAATCAATACATTGCCTAGTTTTGAGGCGCAACAGGAGATTTGCTAGGCAATGAGCCAGGAGTAGGGAGAGGGGATTGAAACTGATTCGGATTGAATTGCTGCTGCTGTGGTGGCACTTGAAACTGAGATCCTTTAGGATTCAAGGGAGTTGCCAGAGGAGACGGCAGGGGTTGAACCTGATTACCCGTCGGGGGTGCGGTGGGAATGCCAGAATTGGGAAGCGAGGGGTTTGGCTGCGGGGATGGAGCCGAACCAGGAAGAGTAGCTAGCGCCACACGATCGCCCCCAACCTCTCGCAATCTGTCCAACACCTCGACAACTTTGGCATATCTAGCATTTTGAGGAGCGTACAGCACCGTCAACCCGGCAGGATTTTGCTGTTGGAAACTCTTTAAAACGCGATCGAGCTGTTGATAATTAACAGGCAATTGGTCGATATAAGTTTGGCCAAAATCGTCAATGCTGACAATCAGCATCTCTCGCATCTGGGTTTGTCCCGTCTTCGCCTTCGGCAAATCGACATTAATCGATTGCTGGCGAGTAAGTTGCAAAGCCGCCAGCAGAAAAAACGTCAGAATGCAAAATATCACATCAATTAGAGGCACCAGTTCAATCCGAGCCTCTTCAGCAGGAGTATCTAGATGAATCTTCATTAGTTCTCAAGGTTTTAATTGTTGGAAGTTGAATCAACATCAGGATCAGAACCTTTCAATTTCGGTTTCGGCTCCCGATTTCGTTCTCCAGATTCTGGTTGAGAATTCAAGGAATGCTTGTTCAAGCCATCTGAATCAAAGGAAGATTTGCCATATTCTGGATCATTCGGCGATCGACCCTTAGCGTTAGCCGTCGGCCAGTATTGCCTATACAGCATTTCCATTTCATTTCCAGCTTTGCGAAAAATTTTCGCCTGATCGAACAAAAAAGCTTGAAATATGCGATAAAACGTCAAGCTAAAAATTGCTACTACCATCCCAGTAGCAGTCGTGATCAGCGCTTCACTAATCCCCAAAGTCACCCCAGTAGTTGCCGAGGTGCCGATGTCGCCCAGCCGGATCGAACTCAGGGAGTTAATCAAACCCAGAACAGTTCCCAGCAAGCCCAACAAAGGTGCTAGAGCGATCGTCGCTTCTAAGATTTTGTCACCACGGCGCATCGAAGCCAACTCTTCATCGGCAGCAGCTTCTAGTGCGAGTCGAAATAATTCTGGTTCAGGATTGTACAGCCGCAGGGGTGCAGAAAGAAATCGCCCGATCGGCTGTCGGTTAGCTTGTCTAGCAATCTCGTTAGCAGCGCCCCAATCGCTGCGGGCGGCTTCGAGGATGCGGTTGACTGTTTGCTTTTCCTTGGTGAGGAGGCTCGCCCAGAACCACAAACGCTCGATAATTGTACTTACAGATAGAATCGATAACACCAACAGGGGCCACATGGCGGGCCCACCTTTTTCAAATAGTTCTTGAATATTCACAATATTTTTACTCCTGCATTACCCGAATCAGTTTTACTTCTGCTGTAGTTTTTTTAACAAGTTTAAGGCCATTCAATTTTAGCCATTAATCTGCAATTTTGAGCCGATCGACCGATCGCGATCGACTAATTCCTCAAACCTGATCTAAGTCCTCTTGGCACATATCTTGCAGTGACTGATGTTGAACCCGACGGGAAGAGCGGCGATATTTTTTAGTTTGCAGCTTCGGTTCGTATTGCTGCGTACCATCCGACTTAGTTTGCTGCTTCAAACTCGCCTCCGCACTACTAGAATTTTGCTCTTGTTGCTGACGGATGATCGCCTCCTCCAGAAACTGCAAATAATACTCATAGCGCTCCCAATCGCCCCGCACGACACAGTTAGGCTCACTTCGGTGCGAACAGTCGCTAAACTGGCAAGTACCCAAAGTCAGTCTGTGCCGAGCTTCCGGGAAATATTCAGGTAACTCAGACGGATCGCATTCAAGTGCCGGCTGATTGAAGCCTGGAGTATCGGCCAAAAGTCCGCCACCGGGGAGATCGAATAGTTCTACGTGGCGAGTAGTATGTCGTCCGCGCCCGAGTTTGCCAGAAACAGCGTTCACTCGAATATTCAGCGCCGGAATCAGTTGATTGATCAAACTCGACTTACCGACCCCTGAAGGCCCACAAATTACCGTTATTTTGCCTTGCAGGTGACTTTGGATAGAGGAAGCAACTTCCCCCTCACTGTAGATTCCTAAGCCGCTACGGACGCTAATAAACATGGGATCGTATCCCCATCCTTTAAGCCGATCGCGCCACTGTTCCAATTCCTCATCCGTGACTAAATCGCACTTGTTGAGACACAAACTCACCTCTAAACCTGTAGATTCGGCCTTGACTAAAAACCGAGTTAATGATGCGGGGTCTAAGTCAGGTTCGGTGAGGGCAAAAACGAGGAGAATGCGATCGGCATTAGCTACAGGTGGCCGATTGAGTTCTGTTTGGCGGGGAAACACTTGAGAAACGACACCCCTGTGCTCATTCCAGTCGGGTTCTTCTACCACCACGCGATCGCCCACCATCACCTGTTGACCAATTTTTTTCAGTCTAGTGCGGCGAGTACACAGGAGAATGGG